>NZ_JBHUMO010000042.1:0-1566 GCF_042685105.1 Enterococcus camelliae
TTCGTCCATTGCCGAAGATTCCCTACTGCTGCCTCCCGTAGGAGTCTGGGCCGTGTCTCAGTCCCAGTGTGGCCGATCACCCTCTCAGGTCGGCTATGCATCGTCGCCTTGGTAGGCCGTTACCCTACCAACTAGCTAATGCACCGCGGGTCCATCCATCAGTGACGCAAAAGCGCCTTTCAGCTTTCTCTCATGTGAGAAAAAGCATTATGCGGTATTAGCACCTGTTTCCAAGTGTTATCCCCCGCTGATGGGCAGGTTACCCACGTGTTACTCACCCGTTCGCTACTCCTCTTTCTTGGTGAACCGAAGTTCGATAAGAAAGAAGCGTTCAACTTGCATGTATTAGGCACGCCGCCAGCGTTCGTCCTGAGCCAGGATCAAACTCTCATAAAAAATTTGATTCAGTCTTGCGACTGTTAAGCTCTGTTTGTTGACTTTGCTCGCATTTTTGCTTGCATGTATTTTTGCTTCTAATTTAATAGAAACACCTTACACAATTGGTTCGTTTGCTTACTTTGTTCAGTTTTCAAAGGTCTACTTTGCTGCCGTAGCAACTTTTATATCATAACACCTTGTTGCTTTTTTGTCAACTATTATTTTTGCTATCTTTTCATTAAAAAACAACAGTTACCATTTGACGACTTCCCTATATTATCAAAAATAGCGATCATCGTCAACCCTTTTTATGAAAATAATTAGGATAAATTACTTATCCTTTATTATTCCCGTATAAAGTAAATGGGACTGACAACAAAGAATAATATAACAAGAATGTTTGGGAAAATCAATACAAAAATGTTATTTTTTTGGGCAATTTTAATTTAGAAACAATCGTTTCTCAGCAGGTAATGGAATGAAAAAATAAATATCCGAACAAACCAAATAGCATGATACAGGTTTAGCTGATTTTGCATTGAATAGTTCTTTCAATAATCAGAAATCCCATTAATTGTTCGGATATTTATTAAAGTATTTATTTTTCTAGATTTTCAGCAATTGGAAGATAGATACGAAAAATTGTTCCTTGGCCAACAATACTTTCAACGGATATTTTGCCTTTATAATTTTCAATTAATTTTTTCGAAATGGACAAACCCAATCCGTTTCCACCTTTACTACGTGCACGTGCTTTATCAACACGAAAGAAGCGATTAAATATTCGATCTTTGTCTTCTTCCTTAATGCCCTCTCCAAAATCTTGAATGGCTATTTCTAACATTTTTTTACTTGAAGAGACAGTTACGTGCACTTCCTTACGAGTAGTTGAATATTTGACGGCATTATCCATAATGATAATTAGAATTTGCTCAAAATGATTGCGATAAATTTTGACAATTTTTTCAGTTTCTAAATCATCGTCCAATGTAAATTGAAATTCTGGGTACAGCATTTTAAAATTATTGTACACTTGATGCACAACTTCTTTTGCTTTAGAGACTTCATTTGAATAGTGGACATCTCACTGGTGTTGCATAAAAAATATTTGAATTTTCAGTTAATTTATTTTTTCTAAAATTTGTAAAAAAGAAACTGTGCTAACGCAGCAGATGACTTTTTCCAGAA
>NZ_JBHUMO010000043.1:0-76620 GCF_042685105.1 Enterococcus camelliae
ACACATTGATTTCTCAATATGCTGACTGTACGTTTTCGGAACTTGGTTCCGACGAGCGCTTACCCACGACTAAAGTCACGGGTGTGCGCGCTCGGTTCAATCAAAAAACCAAGCATAATCAAAAACCAATTTGGTTTGTTTTTCTTTCTTTTTTTCATAAATCCTCTTCAATTTCCTTGTATTTTCAACGGTTAGTGAAAGATTGACTCATCCATCCATTCGAGCAATGCTTGTTTTTCCCCCGTTAATACATGCTGCAAAACAGCTGGAACTCGGAATGTTAGCACATCATCGAATCCCCACTCCCCGTATGAAAGGGTCACTTTTAAATTAATCCATTGCTTTCCGTCAGCATCTTGTTCTTTTTGAACCATCTCCACTAAGCCTAATTGGTGTTCTATCCATTCTTTGGCGATGACTAGTTTCATTTTACGGTATTCCGCTAATGCTAACAAGCGTTTTTCCGGATAGATAATGGTTTGTCTCAGCACTTTTTGTACGAGCATCCATTCATAATCACTGAACAAATGGATAATTTTTTGATTGACTTCTGGCGCTAGGGTCCCTCGTTCTTCCTTCCAAGCTTCCCACTTCACCCAATCGATTCCTAAGATTGTTTTGACAAATTTGGACTCAGATCCATATTTGTCTTTGATTTCTTCGCAGACAATTTCCACATAAATAGAATGCATTTCATTTCCTCCTAATTATTCATCCGTGTGATTTGAAAAATGATTCGCGTGGGCAAATTCCGATTTTAGTTCAATAAAGTTTTGAAATGATTGCAGAAATTGAAACAAGCGCGCGCGATTTTCAAATTCGACTCGATTTTCTGGTAAATGTAAATTTTGATAAAACGAATAAAGCTCACTTAAATCATTAAGAATTTGGTGCCCGTCATTTTCTTCATGAAATCTCAGCGCAGTTTCTTCCAGAAGGGCCTGTAAGTTTTTGAGATACGTTTGATCCACCACAATTTTTGCTTGCAACTCAATCATATCCTGCAAAATTCTTAGTTGAGAAGCGCGCATGAAAAAATATTCTTCGAAATACGGATTTATCGCGAAGTAGCGATCTTTCGACAACAGTTTTGCATTATTTTGTGCGGAGCGGATGGTTTTCATTAATTTTTGGCAGTTTTGTTTAAGTAGTTGATTATCTGAATGATCAAAGGCCTTGGAAAGATCCCAAATGACTTTTCTAAATAGTTCTTCAACAATTTGTTGCTCCTGTCTGACTACTTTTTCCCGATTTGGCATATGACTATTTAATACCAGTGCTGAACCCACTCCGATAATCATCAACAGAAATTCGTTCGCTATGAGATGCAAACCAAATGACTCTTCTAACAAATAATGTGTGACTAACACAGAATTGACAACAATTCCTTCCGTCACATTCAAACGCACCGCAAAAGGAATAAAAATAAGTAAATAGATGCCGAAAGCAACTGCATTAAATCCTAGTAGTTGAAAACAAATGTAGGAGATAACTGTTGCTAATCCTAAAGAAACGATTCGCCCTATCCCCGTATACAATGAATCTTTTTTGGTGTTTTCTAGGCTTAATATGGCAATTACACCCGCCGATGTTGCATAGCTTAAATGAAAAAAATTGGCTATCATCATCGCCATAACACAAGCAACGGCTGTTTTTATTGTTCGTAATCCAATACGCATAGCTTCCCCCCTTTCTCACTTAAGCAATTCTCTTATTCATTTGCTTTCAACGCATCCAACATATCGATTTTTTTGAGCTGAAGGTGCATCACGCCCCCAACAATCAAAGTAAATAGAAAGGTAATCCCACCAGCGTAAAAATAGCTTTGCCAATGCATCTGTTTAACAAAAAGGGTTGTATCCATTTCAACGGTTTGGATAACGAAACGATGCAAAAATGTCCCTCCAAATAAACCAAAACCAATCCCAATCAATGCGAGCAGAATATTTTCACGAAAAACATACAAGGTAACCTCGTGATGAAAAAATCCTAAAACTTTCATAGTGGAAAGCTCCCGAATACGCTCCGATACATTCATCGAATTCAAACTATAAAGCACAATAAAGGCCAACATTCCAGCAGCGATAATCAAAATCCAGACAACCAATGTTAACACACCAAGTGATTTTGCTAGATCTTTTTTTGATTGACTCATGAGACGAATATTCACCACCTGTTGCTGTTTTTGCCACTGATTTGTGAGTTTCTTAATTGCGGCTCCATCAAAATCCTTATTGAAAGTCACAAGACCTGTACGGTAAATAGGTTGATTGCCAGTTAACTTTTGATAGTATGAACTAGATAGAAAAAGCGCATGTCCAACATAATTTTTCACGATCTGGGCAATCCTTACCTTCGTATACTGACCATCTATTAACTGAACCGAAAGTACATCGCCCCGTTTTAAGTGATACAACGTGGCCAACTTTTCCGAAACAAATGCCCCCTCATCTGGTAAAGTATACGTTTGATTTGAAGTAGTCGCTTGTAGCAATTGGACTTTGTTGAGTTGTTTACGATTCTTAGGAATGGTCACTACTACTTTTTGATTTTGATAACCAGGACGCGTAACCGTCCGCTCATTTGCATCCACCGGAACAAGTTGCGCGACTCCTTTTTCTTTTGCAAAAGTATCAAACAGTGCCGAATCTTCCTGTCCTAGCGTGACAACAGCTTGATAGTTCCATATTTTTTGAAATTGTAAAGGGACAATATCTCCAATTGAATCTTTTAACCCAAAACCTGTCAAAATCATTGCCGTGCAACTTGCAATTCCTATGATGGTCAACCACATTCTACCTTTATATCGGAACAAATTTCGAAACATCACTTTATAATGAAAGTTTACTCTTCGCCAAAATGGGCGAATCTGTTCCAATAAAATACGTTGACCTGCTCGAGGAGCTTTCGGTCGCATTAGCTCTGCAGGTTTTCTTTTTACTTCTAGCATTAAAACGACAATGGCTACCCCAATCGTACACACTATAGCGAAAAGCGTCGCCAGCACGATTAAATTGATTGGCCACATTAGTTGATAACCCCTGATGCTATAGACCTGACTATACGCTTCAATGATTATTTTGGGAAATAGCGTAAAACCAACAGCCAGACCGGACAACACACCAATCAGACAAGCCGAACCAACATACAATAAAAATTTTCCTATAATTTCCACGGGCCGATAGCCTAGTGCAAAAAAGAGCCCAACTTCCATTCGTTTTTCATCCACCATTCGCCTAACCGAAGTTAAACTAATTAAACAGGCAATCAAGAAAAAAATAGTCGGAAAAACAGTTGCAAGGGAATCAATTCGATTGGCGTTTTGTTTGTATTCACTATATCCTGGGACATCTTGTCTTGTGAAAAATTGCAAGGTATTGAGGTCGCCCATTTCATTTGCAAAAGAGGCTCTATTCACCAAAAATGCGTGAAGCTCCTGTTTCGCTTGATTCACTTCTTTTTTATATAAAGAGGAATACGTGGCAGCATTCGTAATAGAATTTTCGAGCTGAATCGCTAAGGTCGTCGGACGACGATTCACAAAATTACTTGTCGCTACCATACCATAGTGGGCTACAGAGCCATTGCCAACAAATGATGCACCACGATTGGTTTCATCTAGATAAACTGGACTCTGGATGAAGCCCACTATTGTATACGTCGACCGCTGTAATTGATGATTATCATGAAACGTTACTTGGTCACCGATTGCCAGTTTTTTTTCATTTTTGACAGATTGATCCAGAACAATTTCCGTATCCGTTTTGGGAAACCTTCCCTTGATTAGCGTGACTTGATTCACCTTGGCCTGCTCATCAAAATTTGATAGACGGACAACTTCTCCATTTGTTGTAAAGGTGACGTCTGCAACCGTTTGAGCGGCTACATGTTTGACCCGAGAAAAGTTTGTTACATCATTTATTTGTGCTTGGCTAAATCCCTGCATCGAGGTCATCGTAATATCAGCCAATTTCATTTCTCGAAAATAGGCATCTGCAGATTGCTTCATATCCGGAGCGGTTGCCTTGATCCCAACAAAAAACGCAACACCGAGAAAAATAATACTCACTAACGACAGAAAGCGAGCAGGTGTTTGGCGAATGTCTCGCCATGCAGAACGAACAAACTGCTTATTCACTTTCCCCACCTACCATTCCAATGACTGTATTGATTGAGGATTCGGATTCTCATCAATCGTTTGGATTCGGCCGTCGTTCATCCGAATCACACGATTTGCCATTGGTGCAATCTGACTGTTATGAGTAATGATGACAACGGTTGTCCCATCAACCCGAGCGACATCTTCAAGGAGCTGAAGAATCTGCTTTCCTGTTTCATAGTCCAAAGCGCCTGTTGGTTCATCAGCCAAAAGCAATTTGGGCTTCTTTGCCAAGGCGCGTGCAATAGTCACTCTTTGTTGCTCTCCACCAGATAATTGTGCAGGAAAATTATTCAACCGATGTCCTAAGCCCACTTTTACTAGCATTTCTTTAGCGTCATAGGCATCAGGAACTAGTTGGCTAGCCAATTCAACATTTTCCAATGCAGTCAAATTTGGGACAAGATTATAAAATTGAAAAATAAAACCTACATCCACTCTCCGATAATGAGTCAATTGTTTATTCGTAAATTGAGCAATATTTTTTTGATCCACTCTAACTTCACCACTCGTGGGTACATCCATCCCACCCAAAATATTCAAAACTGTTGATTTACCTGCACCGCTAGGACCAAGTATCACGGTTATCTTACCCTCTTCAATCGTAAAAGAAACATCATGATTGGCTCGCACCTCGGTGGTTCCCATTGTATATAGTTTCGATTCATTGTGTAATTCAATAAAGCTCATGACTTTCTTCCTCTCTACCGTCTTTACGCCTTTAAATGTAGTTTACCACAGTCGTTATCGTGCTTCATCTTCTTTTGCATGCATCCAATCACTCAATGATACCAAAATACTTTTGCTCTCAAGTTAGTACTCAATGAAACAAAGCTTCTACTAAAACTGTTCGATAGAAAAACGAAAAAACACAGACTTACGTAAGCCTGTGCTAAAAAATCGAATTTATTTTTCTTCAAACCGTTTTTGTCCATCTAGATAAGTTGCGCGAAGATTCATTTTTTGATCTAGCACAATAAAATCAGCTGCTCGACCTGCTTCAATTGAACCGCAAACATCATCGATATGACAACTTACAGCCGGAACGAAACTGCCCATCATAATGGCTTCCTCAGGCGTTGCTAAATTCCAATCCACAACATTCTTAATAGCCTCTTTCAATTTTAAAATACTTCCTGCAAGATTTCCTTCCAATAAGCGAGCAGTACCATCTTTTACGACCACTGGAAATTCGCCTAATTGATATTCGCCATCCGGCATTCCTCCGGCCATCATACAATCCGTAATTAACGCAACATGGTCGGCCCCAGCTTTATCAATTAATAGTTCACAGGCTTTTGGATGAACATGGTGTCCATCACAGATCAACTCTGAATACACATGGTGCAAAGTCAATAACGCCCCAACCATACCCGGTTCTCGATGATTTAGTCCGCGCATTCCATTATAGGCATGAACAAAGACACTTGCGCCGGCTTCAACCGCTTCTCTTGCTTGGTCAAGTGTCGCATCACTATGGCCTAAAGACACCACAACGCCTTCTTTGGTAACCGTTTTGACAAACTCTTGCACACCTTTTCGTTCTGGAGCCAAAGCTATTTTTTTGATTAATCCGTTGGCAGCCGTTTGCCAATCATGAAATACATCAATATCAGGATCACCAAAATAACTTGGATTTTGTGCTCCTTTATGTTCTTCTGTAAAAAAAGGACCTTCAAAATAAATACCTTGGATTTTTGCACCAGGAACCTGATCCTTTACAGAAGCAATCGTTGCTGATACATCCTTTAAACGTTCTTTGCTTGATGTTAGCGTCGTTGGAAGAAAGGAGGTCACGCCGCAAGATAGCAATTGCTCAGACATAATTTTTAGCCCTTCCGCATCATTATCCATCACATCATGATTTGCATAGCCATGAATATGGGTATCAACCAATCCCGGAGCAATCCATTGATCCGAGTAGTCGATGACTTTTCCTTGTGCATCCGCTGGTAATGTTGTGGAAAAATCACCAAATAATCCATCCACAATCTCTAAATACCCTGGTCCTTGTGTACCTGACGAAAAAAAGAATTTATCCGCATACAAATAGTTCTTCACCATCATCGCTCCCTTTAGCTTTCTATAATCTAAAGGTACTCGTTTTCTGCTAAAAAATCAAGAAAGGTATACACCATTTTCAAACTTTGAAAAGAGTTGAACGGATTGTGCCTTTTCATACATAAATTGTGCCCTTTCGTATTCTTGAAGCTGTTCATAAGCTGCACCTGTTATTTGTAGGAGTTCCTCTACATAATAGTAACTTAGTTTATCAATCGCCCACTGGACCCCTTTCAAAGCGCAATCAATTGTACCCAACAAATCGTTTTGGACAAACAAAAACCGACTATAATGATAGAAAATTTTCGTTAGTTCGAAGTTGGCATGTTCTTTCGGTAAACTCAGGGTCAAATCAATGCTTCGATTCAAATAATGTCGGGCTTTTTTTAATTGATTGGTATCCGCATAGATTCGACCAAGACAGCCCATAATTTGAATTTCGGTGGAAGAAATATTATTTTTTTTATTTTCTGTATAAGTGAGTAATAAACTATGCTTTAACGAAGCAATTGCCCGCGTTGCATCTTGATCAACAAAATACTCAACTGTTCCCAAATAATAAAAATACAGTTGCATATCCGTATCAAGGTATATTTCTGAAGAAATAGTGGAATCATGCAATAAATCATACATTTTATGATAATTTTGATGAATCAATGCATTATTTACTTTTTCAAAATAAAGTTGAACATGCTGGATTTCATCAAATTCAGCAAACATCATCTGATCCATGGTAATCCCTAGTCGTATGCAAATTTGTTGCATCACAAGAATATTGGGAATCTCCAAATCGTTTTCAATCCGGCTTAAAACACTTTGCGAACAAATACCAATTGCTAACATTTTTTGTGTCATTCTTCGCGCTTTTCTCATTTTTTTGATTTTCTGACCTAACGTATTTTGCTCAATATCCATCGTTTCACTCTCTAAATATGCGAATTCGCATTTTCTATTTTATTCATTTTAGCACATACTATCGAAAAAGAAAGCGTATTTTTTTCTTTTTAGATCAAGATGGGGTGTGATGGGGATGAGTCAGCAGATTGGAATTACCTTTACGTGGGAAAATGAAGTCTATCAGGGAGTAATAGAAAAAGAATATGAAAATTCTTATTTGATTAGTGTCAACAATCCAAATCAAGAATTAATAGACAAATATAATGGTCGCATTGTTATTAGTAAAAAGAAGTGCAATGAACTTGCTGAATAATTTATCAAAAAAAATCCAAATTTAGACTTGTTGGAGTGAGCCAAAGCAAAGCTTAACAAGTTTAAACCTGGATTTTTCTATTTTCATGGCATTATTTTTGTTGGTATGTTTCTAAAAAACTCCGCATCGAATTGGCAGTCGTTTTTAAATCTTCTAGATTAGGTAGATAGACAATTCGAAAATGATCTGGTTGTTGCCAGTTAAATCCTCCACCATGAACCAATAAAATATGGTATTCATGTAAGAAGTCCAAAACAAATTGTTCATCATTCGTAATATTAAATCGTTTCACATCAATTTTCGGAAACATGTAAAAGGCCGCTTTGGGTTTGACTGCTGAAAGACCTGGAATAGCATTAATCGCATTGTAGATGTATTCTCTTTGCTCATAGATACGTCCACCTGGTAAGAGTAGCTTATCCACGCTTTGGTAGCCGCCTAAAGCAGTTTGTACAATTTGTTGTGAAAGCACATTTGAACACAACCGCATCGAAGACAACATATTTAAGCCTTCTATATAATCTTTTACATTTGCTTTATTCCCACTTAATACCATCCAACCTACACGGAATCCAGCCACTCGATGCGATTTAGATAACCCTCCAAACGTCACAACAAAACGATCTGGGGCTAAAGTAGCAATCGGAACATGCGTTAAGCCATCCATTACCAAACGATCATAAATTTCGTCAGAAAAAATAAGCAAATCGAATTCACGAGCAATCGCAACAATATCAAGCAGAATATCTTTTGGATACACGGCCCCTGTCGGATTATTTGGATTAATCAGCACAATTGCTTTGGTTTTAGGGGTGATTTTGGAACGAATATCATCAATATCGGGATACCATTCACTTTCTTCATCGCAAATATAATGAACGGGTTTTCCTCCCGCCAAAGAAACAGAGGCCGTCCATAAAGGGTAATCAGGCATTGGCACGAGCACTTCATCGCCATTATTGCATAACCCTTGCATACTCATCGTAATTAGTTCACTGACACCGTTTCCAGTATAAATATCATTAATCGTCACATTTGGGAAATTGGCCAGTTGACAATATTGCTCAATCGCTTTTCGCGCGGAAAAAATGCCCTTCGAATCCGAATAGCCCTCAGAAGCTCGGACATTCATGATTAGGTCTCGGATAATTTCATTTGGTGCTTCGAAACCGAACGTCGCTGGATTTCCTGTATTCAGTTTCAGAATACTAATTCCTTCTTCTTGCATTCTTTCTGCTTCTTCTAAAACTGGACCACGAACATCATAGCTAACGCCTTCCAATTTTGATGATTTTTCAAAGTTTCTCATGGCAGATCCTCTTTTCAGAATTAATGGTTTGTTACAACTTTAAGTCATCTTATCTAAAATTGCAATTTGTATTTAAAAAAAAATCTTTTTATAACAAAAAGTAGCCTATTGACAAACGAAAAGAAAAACGATACGATTTCCTAGTCGTAAGTTTTGCGGATATGGCGGAATTGGCAGACGCGTACGCTTGAGGGGCGTATGACCAGTGGTCGTGTGGGTTCGAGTCCCATTGTCCGCATTTGCTAGTTGATGTGATAAAATGAAGAGGCCTTTTTACAAGGCCTCTTCATTTTATAGTTTCAAGTTTACATAATACTATTATAATTAAATTTTATTCTAACAAGCATTCATCGATCCGTTGCCGTACTATCAAAAAAAGCCAAACAAGCTAAACAGGATGCTACTCGTCACTTCACCTAGTTGGTGACACCCTTTTTAGTTTGTTCCGCTTTTCGTTGATAAGCTACTTTATTTTACTTGTCAGGCGCTTGAAAGTACCCGTTTTCTTTAATTTGGCTCTGTCCATCTTCAATTAATCCATTCAATGAGTGATCCAAAATATTTCTTTTTTTGTCTTTTGTTTTAATTGCTGCCTTGTATTCATTTCTAGTCATCGTAATCTGCTCAGTTTTTTTAAAACGCTTGACAGCTGGTTCATCAGGGCGCTTCTCTTGATAGGCGTCATTTGTGTCAAATAAAAGATACGTCTCACTTTTTTTCTGCATTGATGCATAGAGCGTATTCGCTTCAATCTTTTTTTCCGGCTCATCTGGGATTAAAGATGCTGGCACAAATTTGGGCACGAAATACGAGCGACCTCCTGTATATTGCTTCTTAAGAGAGTCGTCTTTGTTGGCTGCATAGTGGGTACTTGAAGGAGTTTCAAACATCTGCTTAGCCTGATCAGACGTTTGCTGCTTATTTTTCGTACCAAATAAACTGGTCTTTCCTGTACTGGTAGTTTCTTTAATCGCATGTTGACGATAAGTCGGTAACGATTGGCGGAATCGTTCTAAAGTTTCCCGCTCTCTGCCAATACTTCCAGCCCGTTCAATTGTTTTTTTTGTATTCCGGCGATAGCGTGTATCAGCATTTTGGGTTTCTGGTTCAACGACCAGCGATTCCGTTTGTTGTTCCGTTATAATCCAACTATCATCGGATACAAAATGATTCGCTGTGGCTTCACTTGAACGTTTTTTCACACCTTCCTCATCGGAAAAAGCTGGAAACCTTTCTTTTTTTCGCTTAATATCAGCATAATGCGTCATAGGCATAATCCTCCCAAACTATCATCTCTTCATTTTATCATAGCATGAAAATGAATTTTTTGCTGAACTTCTTTCCTCAGGATTCGGCGTTTGCTAAGAAGACCCATTCATCTTGGTGTACGATGGTTAATGGCGCTTTCTCAAAAAAATGCCACAATTCGACAAAAATACGTCGCTTTTCAAAATTCGTTAATTCCGCCACACAAGCATCCGCTTTCGCAAAAGGTGCTTGTTGTATAGGAGTCTGAGTAGTCATTTCCACGACAGACCTAAGAACAAACGTATCGGTTAAAAAGCCAAAATCGACTAAGCTTTGGAGAAAAATTGTTGGTCGAATGCGCCGTGATTGCTTCCTTGCTTTTTCAAACAAAACAGCCAGTTGGTCAAGATAATACTCCGTGTTCACATCCCCCAAATAGGCAAAGGGTTCATACAAACTAGCATCCCCTTCTCTCAGCGCAGAAAAATATGCTGGTATGGTTTTCGCATGGGGTTCATCGGCTAATTCTTGAACGATTAGTTGATCCGAACACAATTCACGAAAATAAAACAGCTCCATCATTTCTTCAACAAAGTACACTTGAGGCTCCTTTTTTAAACGTTGTCCTTGCAGAACAAACCATGCTCGACGACTTTCCACGGACCATTCTGCTAAGATTGTTTTCAAAGATGCGACTTTTTTTTCAATCAACTCATTCGAGGAAAGCACATTGTAAACAGGGACAATCAACTGGTAGCGACGATCTGATCGAGCAATTAAGCCCAATTGGATATATTCCTCAATGGCACGATCAACTTTCACCTCAGGAAACCGGCTTTTTATCTCTCTTAGAGTAGGCGGTTTTTCTTTTCGATTAGTTAAAAAAGAAGCAACGCCTTCAAAAAACGTATCTCGCAAGAGTGAATGATTTTTCTGCCAATTATCTTCTACAATTAATTTCATTTCTTAACTAAGCTCCTCCTCTAATTGAAAAAGTGTGACAACCAATGACAGTCATTCTCAGGAACCCCCGTCAAACTTGGTCAATCACACAATTTTTTCCCTATTTCACTGATTACTCACTCAACTGAGCTAGATTGGCGCAAAAAGCAAACTTCCTTCTTTTACGCAACGGTCTAAAAACTTTCAGTCAAAGGTGGCACAACTTGTTTTTTTCGAGAAACAACCCCAGGTAAAAACGCCCGATTATCTGTCAACGTAACTTGAAAAGCAGCTTCAACATTCGCTTTTGGTTCACCAACTACCAACAATTCGGAATCACTATCTAAAATGTTGGTGATAACCAATAAGAACAAATCATAACCATTCTTCGCATTTTCACTGGCCATCGTAGCTTCAAATTCAGCTTGACGTTCAAGAACTTCCGCAATATCCACTGTATTAACTTGCGCAATACGAACGTTTTTATCTCCCATTGGAAAGCTTTTGGCATCCAGATCCAACAAGGTTGCGACTGATTTCGTACTAAGGTTGGTACCTGCTTTCAACATATCCAGACCATAGGATTGCAAATCAACCGCTGCGATCGTCGCTAATTCCTTTGCAGCGGCAACGTCTTCTTCGGTGCAAGTTGGAGACTTAAATAACAATGTATCGGATATAATTGCCGACAACATGATACCAGCAATGGCCTTTGGTACTTCAATGCCGGCTTCCTTATATAATTTCAAAATAATTGTACTCGTACAACCAACTGGTTCTGCTCGATAATAAAGAGGATTCGCAGTTTCAAAATTTGCTATCCGATGATGATCAACCACTGATAAAATAGTCACTTCGGCAATATCCGCAGCACTTTGTTGAAATTCATTGTGGTCTACCAACATTACGCTATCAGCTTCTGGCTTTACACTAGTAATCACTCGTGGGGCTACTAACCCAAAAGTAGTTAATGCAAATTGCGTTTCTTCGCTAGGTGCGCCTAATGCAACAGCCTCAACATCTTTTCCTAACTCTTTTTGTAAATGTGCAAAGGAGATAGCAGCTCCAATGGCATCAGTGTCTGGGTTTTGATGCCCAAAGACAAAAATTTTTGACATAACAATCGCTCCATTCTTTCTTTTCGCTTCTAATGATAGCAAAAAAAACAAGATAAGAAAATAGGCTTTTCTTATCTTGTCTCCTTTTACCTTGTCAAATAGCCTTGATAATCCGACACATGCAATAATTTTTTGGCATTTTCTACCCGATCATCTGTAGGCGGTTGAATTCCTTCTAATGGATACTTCAAGCCCATTTCATCCCATTTGTATTTTCCCATCGTGTGGTACGGTAGGATTTCAACTTTATCCACATTGTCCAATGTTTTGATAAAGTTATCTAGACGAATCAAATACTCGTCATAATCACTACGAAACGGTACGAGGACGTGGCGAATCCAGACAGGTTTATGAATTTCTGAAAGATAGTTTGCCATTTCGAGAATGTTTTCATTTCCTAAAGAAGTTAGTTTTTTATGCTCTTCATTATCGATATGTTTAATATCAAAAAGCAATAAATCGGTATAATTCATCAGCTCTTCAAATTTGCTGAAAAACGGTTCTTCTCGAGTAAACGGTTTGCCACAGGTGTCAATGGTTGTATGGATTCCCTTTGCTTTTGCTTTTTTGAATAAATCTAGGAGGAAATCAAGTTGCAACAATGGTTCACCACCACTGACTGTAATCCCACCTTTTTCTCCCCAATAAGATTGATACTTCATGGCCTCTGCCAAGACATCATCCGCACTTCTGAAGGATGCTTTTGGATCATCAATTTTCCAAGTATCTGGATTGTGGCAAAACTGGCAACGCATACGACAACCTTGAGAAAAAATGACAAATCTAACACCGGGGCCATCTACCGTTCCAAAATTTTCAGTTGAATGAATCCTACCTTTTACTTCGGTAGTCATAAAATCCCTCTTCTCTAAAAAAGAAGGTGACAATCAACAAGACTGCCACCCTTCCTTTCTGTTTCTTTATTGATTACATACGATCATGTGACGTTCTAGAAATAACATCTGCTTGTTGTTCAGGAGTTAAATCACGGAATTTCACAGCATATCCTGATACACGAATTGTTAAGTTAGGATATTTTTCAGGATGTTTTTGTGCATCCAATAATAATTCATTTGTAAATACGTTGACGTTAATATGGTAACCACCTTTATCAAAGTAGCCATCTAATACGTTACGTAAATTGTTGATACGTGTTGTATCGTCTTTACCTAAACCATTTGGATTGATGGTTTGCGTATTTGAGATACCATCGCGTGCATGTTCATATTCTAAACGGGCAGTTGAGTTTAATGAAGCCAACAAGCCATGTTTTTCACCTAAGAATTTACCATCTTGGTAACTTGGGTTAGCACCTGGAGCCAATGGTTTGCCTGCACGACGTCCGTCAGGTGTATTACCAGTAGCTTTACCATAAACGACATTTGATGTAATTGTCAATAATGAAGTTGTTGGTGTTGAATTACGGTACGTATGTTGACGTTTAATTTGCGTCATAAAGTAATCAAGAATCCAGTTAGCCATAGCATCGGCTTCTTCATTATCATTACCATAAGTAGGGAATTCATTTTGTGGAACATAGTCAATTGCCATACCATCTTCATCACGAATAACTTTTACATTACCGTGTTTGATAGCCATAATACTGTCAGTTGCATGAGAGATTCCGGCAATACCAGTTGCAAAGGTACGTTTCAAGTCAGTATCCATTAAAGCTAATTGCGCAGCTTCATAAGCATATTTGTCATGCATGTAGTGAATGATGTTTAAGGTATTCACATAAAGTTCAGCTAACCAATCCAATGTTTGTTTGTAGTTTTCCATGAATTCATCGAAGTCAAGGGTTTCACCTTCCATACGACGGAAACGTGGTCCAACTTGCATTTTGGTTTTTTCGTCTTGGCAACCATTAATAGCATAAAGAACAGCTTTAACTAAGTTTGCACGAGCACCAAAGAATTGCATATCTTTCCCAACAACTGTTGCAGACACACAACAAGCGATGGCACAATCGTCAGATCCCCAGTTGGCACGTAACAAATCATCATTTTCAAATTGGATAGAAGAACTTTCTTTCGCAATTTTTGCTGCATACGTACGGAAGCCTTCTGGTAAGTGTGAAGAATACAAAACTGTCAAGTTTGGTTCTGGAGAAGGACCCATGTTTGTTAAGGTATGCAAGATACGAAAGTCATTCTTTGTTACCAATGAGCGCCCATCGATACCCATACCAGCGATTGATAAAGTTGCCCAAATTGGATAACCAGAGAATAGTGAATTGTATTCTGGTGTACGTGCAAATTTAACCATACGCAATTTCATAATCAAATGATCAATTAATTCTTGTGCTTCAAATTCAGTAATTTCACCACGTTCTAAGTCACGTTGAATATAGATATCTAAGAAGGCTGAAATACGACCGATTGACATTGCAGCTCCGTTTTGAGCTTTGATTGCTCCAAGGTAACCGAAGTATAACCATTGAACAGCTTCTTGAGCATTTTCAGCTGGACGTGAAATATCAAATCCATAAGAAGCAGCCATTTTTTTCAAATCAGCTAAGGCACGGTATTGTTCAGAAATTTCTTCACGAAGACGAATAACGTCGTCTAACATGACTTTATTTCCACAATTGTCATGATCTTTTTTCTTTTGTTCCATCAAGAAATCAATTCCGTATAGAGCAATACGACGATAGTCACCAATAATACGACCACGGCCATAAGCATCTGGTAGTCCAGTAATAATTTTGTTTTTACGGGCTAAACGCATTTCAGGAGTGTAGGCATCAAATACACCTTGGTTATGTGTTTTGCGCCATTCTGTAAAGATTTTTGTCATATTGTCATCAACTTCATAACCATTTGAAGTTAAGGCATTGTTCGCCATTTTGATTCCACCAAATGGTTGGAACGCTTGCTTCAAAGGTACATCTGTTTGTAAACCGACAATTTTTTCTTCTTCTTTGATTAAGTAACCAGGACCATGAGAAGTAAGGGTTGAAGGGATATTATTATCCATATCATAAACACCGTTCTTTTCATGTTGTACTTCGAATAATTCTTGCAGTTTCGTCCATAATTTGTCTGTACTTGGTGCGATTGGTTCTAAGAAACTATCGTCACCTCTGTACTCTGTGTAGTTCTTTTGGATAAAGTCCCGTGTGTTAATTTCATTTTGCCAATGTCCGCCTGTAAAACCATCCCATGCTTTGTTTGTTGTTTTTACATCGTTTGTTTCGACTGCCATTTTCTGGTCCTCCTTATAACTGTTTTTGTGTAACAGCTTTTACGTGATTAGTATAACACATCCCCAACGTTTTGCAAGTGTTTCCATCGTGATTTTTTAACAATTTTTTTCTTTTTGTTCAGATATTTTTTTCAAATCATTGATATATCAACAATTTCAATTGTGAATTTAATCATTAAATAATTAAAATTTTAACGTGAAAGAATCACAAAAGAAAAAACAGTAATGAATTGTATTATAACAATTTATTACTGTTTCGTTATTTTTTATAACAGAGTTGGTACTTTTTTATAAACGGAAACGATCGTGCCTCCCGTTTTTTCATCCATTACAAATGAGCCATTCGAAGTTCGATCCCCAATCGGAAATTGTGTTGCGATGAATTTCTTCACCTCGCCCTTTTGATTCATCACCACTAGTTCTGACTCATCGCTAACTCCCATATAAACAATGCGATGCGGGTTGTTTTTTAACTCTCGAAAGACCATCATCCCTCTTTGAGCACGAGAAGTTCGTGGGATTTCTTGCGCAAGCATGCGCTTCACAGCTCCTCTTTGTGTAACCATAACAACGGGTGTGTCCCCTTCTGAGTACACTAAGATTGCTTGGACGACAAACGCATCATTTTCCTTCAAATTCATAGCCTTTACACCTGCGGCTTTGGGTCCGACAACAGGGACTTCCGCCAAAGAGTAACGCAAAGCGTAGGCCCGGTTTGTAACGAGAAAGACATCTTGGTCCCCTTCTGTCTCCTCAGGGTCGACGATTGAGACATGAACGACTCGATCTTCCTCCGTTTTCAAATTAATAAACGGCAACGGCCGAGTTCGATACGTTCGCCAAGGTGAAAATTCCTGAAGTTTTGTGCGCTTAATCAATCCAGCTTGAGTAACGATGAGAAACTCTTGACTGTCATTGAGTTGTTTATAAGGAAAAACGGCTAAAATAGTTTCTTCAATTTTAAGCGTCGTCAATGTTTGTGAGAGATGTTCGCCAAAGTCTTTCCATCTTAAGTCGGGCAACTCATGAACCGGGCGATAGATAACATTCCCCTTATCGGTCAATATTAATAGATGATCCAATGTATTCAATTGCCCTTGATAAACAACTGCATCTGTTTCCTTCATTCCTGCTTCTTCATTATTCGAAGCACTATACGACCGAAGACTGCTTCGTTTTACATACCCTTCACGCGTAATCACAACCATAACATCTTCTTGTGCAACAAGAATTTCTGTATCGATGGTTAATTCCGTAACTTCTGCTTCGATGATGGTGCGCCGTTCAGATTGATACTGCTTCTTCACTTCACGCAATTCTTGTTTCATCACTTTAGAAAGTTCGTTGGGTTCATGAATAATTTTTTGCAATTCGGCAATCGTTCGTAAAAGCTCTTCCGCTTCTTTTTGCAATTGCGTAATATCCGTATTGGTTAAACGGTACAATTGCAACGTGACAATCGCTTCCGCTTGTTCTTGAGTGAATGCATGGGCTACAATTAAATTGTTTTTGGCATCGCGTTTGTCTTTACTTTTACGAATAGTACGAATCACTTCATCCAAGATGGACAACGCTTTGATTAGACCATCCACAATATGTTGCCGGGCAAGAGCTTTTTTTAAATCGAACGTACTTCTGCGCAAAATGACGGATTTTCGATGTTGGATGTAACTAGCCAGCATCTGTTTTAACCCAACTTGCTTGGGACGCATCTGATCAATTGCCACCATATTAAAGTTGTAGTTTACTTGCAAATCGGTGTTTTTAAATAAATAGTTCAAGACGCCTTCTGCATTAATCTCTTTTTTCAATTCCACGACAATTTGCAGACCCGTCCGATCACTTTCATCGCGAACTTCCGCAATGCCTTCGATTTTTTTATTCAATCGAATTTCGTCCATTCTTTTAACAAGGTTGGCTTTGTTTACTTCGTAGGGAATTTCAGAAATAACAATCTGCTGTTTGCCACCTTTCAGCTCTTCAATACGCGTTTTGGAGCGCAAAATGACTTTTCCTTTGCCCGTTTCATATGCTTTTTTTATCTCATCAGCACCTTGTAGAATGCCTCCAGTTGGAAAATCCGGTCCAGGAATAAATGTCAACAATTTTTCAAGAGATGCCTCCGGATGGTCGATGAAATAAATCGTCCCATCGATGACCTCCCCTAGATTATGGGTAGGAATTTCAGTGGCATACCCAGCAGAAATTCCTGTGGAGCCATTGACTAACAGATTGGGAAACTTGGAAGGGAGCACAGTTGGCTCTTTTTCGGTATCATCAAAATTCCAAACAAATTCCACTGTTTCTTTGTCAATATCGCTTAATAATTCGCTACTAACTTTTGACAAACGGGCTTCTGTATACCGCATAGCGGCAGGTGGGTCACCATCCATACTCCCATTATTGCCGTGCATCTCAATCAAAACGTTCCGTAATTTCCAATCTTGACTCATCCGAACCATCGCTTCGTAGATACTGCTGTCTCCATGAGGATGATAATTCCCCATGATATTTCCTACTGATTTTGCTGATTTTCGAAATCCTTTTTCGGCCGTATTTCCATCTTGGTTCATCGCAAATAGGATTCTACGCTGAACTGGTTTTAATCCATCTCGTATGTCTGGCAAAGCTCTTTCTTGTATAATATACTTCGAATAGCGGCCAAAACGATCCCCCATTACTTCTTCTAATGTTAATTCTTGAATGGCGTGTTTTTTTTCCAAGAAATCAGCTCCTATTCTTCAAATAAACTTATTTCTCCATAAGCATCTGTTGAGCGATTGCTCTGTTCGACTTCCTTCTTCTCCTCGACTGAATCAAGAATGCTTCCATCTTCCTCCAGAGAAAATTGAACATGGCTTTCTATCCATTTTCTGCGCGGTTCAACTTTGTCTCCCATTAGTGTAGTGACACGTCGTTCTGCTTGAGCAGGATCATCAATTCGAACTTGAACAAGCGTTCGTGTTTCTGGATCCATGGTTGTTTCCCACAATTGATCGGCATTCATTTCCCCAAGACCTTTGTAGCGTTGCAAAATATAGCCACGCCCCACTTTATCGATAACCGATTGTAATTCCTCATCTGTCCATGCGTATTCAATGACTTCCTTTTTCCCCAGTCCTTTTGATACTTTGTATAAAGGCGGCAAGGCAATATAGACTTTTCCGGCTTCAATTAGTGGTTTCATATAACGATAGAAGAACGTCAGCAACAGCACCTGGATGTGCGCACCGTCCGTATCCGCATCGGTCATAATAATGATTTTGTCGTAGTTACAATCTTCAAGGGAAAATTCTGGACCAACACCCGCACCGATTGTATAAATCATGGTGTTAATCTCTTCATTTTTTAAGATATCCTGCATCTTGGCTTTTTCCGTATTGATAACTTTCCCTCGCAAAGGCAAAATGGCTTGAAATTTGCGGTCTCGTCCTTGCTTGGCAGAACCCCCTGCAGAATCTCCTTCTACCAGATACAACTCATTTTTCTTCGGATTTTTCGACTGGGCTGGGGTCAATTTGCCTGAAAGCAAGGATTCGCCTTTTTTCTTTTTCTTACCATTGCGGCTTTCCTCACGCGCTTTGCGAGCGGCTTCTCGGGCTTCACGGGCCTTAATTGCTTTACGAATTAACAATTGACTCGTCTCATTATTTTCTTGTAAATAAAAGCCTAACTGTTCACTGATGGCCGCGTCCACAGCAGTCCGAGCAGCGGGTGTCCCTAGTTTTTCTTTCGTTTGTCCTTCAAACTGGAGCAAGTGCTCTGGTACTCGAATTGATAAAACGCTGGCCAAGCCTTCTCTAAAATCACTGCCTTCAAGGTTTCGATCTTTTTCTTTTAATAGACCAACCTTGCGAGCGTACTCATTAAACGCCTTGGTAAGTGCAGCTTTCATTCCAGCTTCGTGCGTGCCTCCATCTTTGGTTCGAACATTATTAACAAAGGACAAGATGGTCTCAGAAAAGCCATCATTGTATTGGAACGCTACTTCCACTTCAATTTGTTCTTTTTCCCCAGAAAAATAAATAATAGGTGTTAGCGCGTCTTTTTCCTCATTTAAGTACTGGACAAATTCTTTGATTCCCTCTTCGTAATGAAAAACAGCGACCTTTTCATCCGCTTCTCGTTGATCAACCAAAAAAATTTTCACACCACGTAGCAAAAAGGCCGATTCGCGCAATCTTTCCGCTAAAATATCATACGAAAATTTAGTGGTAGAAAAAATGCCTTTGTCTGGTAGAAAACGAACCGTTGTCCCCGTTTTTTCTTTTGTTTTGCCAATCTTTCTTAATGTGCCCTCAGGATGCCCACCGGCGACAAAACGTTCCATATATTTTATGCCATCGCGGACAATTGTTACTTCCAACCATTCCGATAAAGCATTGACAACACTGGCTCCGACACCATGCAAACCACCAGAGGTTTTGTATCCACCTTGACCAAATTTCCCTCCAGCGTGCAGCACAGTGAAAATAACTTCCACGGTCGGAATTCCTGACGTGTGCATTCCAACTGGCATGCCGCGACCAAAGTCTTGGACACTGATGCTATTGTCTTTATGGATAATGACCTTAATTTCATCGCCATATCCAGAGAGGGCTTCATCCACTGCATTATCGACGACTTCATAAACGAGATGATGCAAACCACGAGAATCCGTCGATCCAATATACATTCCTGGTCTCTTGCGAACAGCTTCCAAGCCTTCTAGCACTTGGATGGAAGCATCATTATATTCATTGGATTTTTTTGCCAAAGTCAGCTCTCCTTCATCTTTTAAAAATTTCGCAACATCTATTATCATACTCTATCTAAATTAAAAAAAAAAGACAATCCGTTTATCTCGTGATTTTGTAAAGAATATTTTTGAAAAAAAAATTGAGGATAAATTGTTAGAAACAGCTTTTCATGATAAAATCTGCCTTAGAGATAAGGAGCGAAATTATGTTAAAAATTAGTTTATTATTTATAGCTGCCTACCTTCTGGGATCGATTCCCTCAGGCGTTTGGATTGGCAAACTCTTTTACAAAAAAGACATTCGCCAATTCGGCAGTGGCAACACGGGAACCACAAATACCTTTCGCGTATTAGGAAAACAAGCAGGCATTATCGTTTTATTCATGGACATTCTAAAAGGAACCATTGCAACCTTGTTACCAACTCTGTTTCACAGCACAGCAGTCAACCCATTATGGTTTGGCGTGGGAGCAATTTTGGGTCATACCTTCCCCATTTTTGCAAACTTTAAGGGTGGGAAAGCTGTTGCTACCAGTGCAGGGATGTTATTGGCGTACAATCCCATCTTTTTTCTTTATTCCGCCACCCTATTTGTCATTTTACTCTTTCTTACTAGTACAGTTAGTTTGACAAGCATGATTGCTGCCGTTTTAATTACCCTCTCAACAATCATTTTACCATACTGGGTCCCTGCCATTTTACCTAATCACAATTGGTTACTAACTGTGATTGCTATCGGTGTCACAATTTTTATTTTTTATCGACACAAAGACAACATTCAACGCATCAAAAACGGAACCGAAAGCAAGATATCTTTTGGCTTGCAAGCGAAAAAAAAAGAATCCTAAAAAAGAGCTAAAAAATTTGGTGTTGTTACTCGAAGCGAGCGACAACACCAAATTTTTTTAAGATAGTTTGCACGAACATTTTGCATTGCCACCAGCTTTAAGAAATCGATACACGTTAGAAGTAACTTGGCTAAAACGATACACTAAATTTGCTTCTTTTAAAACAGAGACAGAACTATCTTGACTGTAGCACAATGACTTCTTTAATTATCTAGCTTCCTTTTTACAATCAGCAAACAAAGAAAGTCACTTGCTGGACTCTCCTTATTCGGATTTTTTACGATTGAGAGCAAAAATAACTAACTGACAGAAATATGGTAAGCTGCTTCAAATAATTGGTTCGGATCAAGTCGGCAAATTCCCTTTTTGTCCGCCAAATTGCCTGATGCATCAACAGTATCCGCTATACCATACCAAGGTTCAATACAAACAAAGTCAGATGCTACTGGGTAAGTAGACCATACGCCAACGTAAGGAAAGCCCTCATAGGAAACAGTCACTTTATGCGGTGATTTTTCTGATTGAATGGTCCATTCGTTATGGCCTTTCGTTTCATAAATCAAGGCATCATTGGCAAATAACGCCTGATTGAAGGCAATTGGCGCGTTGGTTTGACCGAGCGTTCGATTCGAGTAATCAATAAAATTCCCTACTAATGGAAGTGTTGTCCTAGATTTTGCAGGAAAAGCGGTCAAAAAATAATCTGAAAAAGCTAATTCTTCATCCAAAGGAACACGAAATGCGGGATGTGCTCCTATTGAAAATAGCATGCATTCGTTCCCACTATTATACACTTGATAGGAAACGGTCAACTGATTATCCTTCAGCTCATAGCACACCTCTAACTGAAATGAAAAAGGATAGACCAAGCGAGTGGTTTCATCATCAACCAGTCGAAAAGTGACTTTTGAACGTGTCTGAGAAACCACTTGAAATTCTTTGTCCCTTGCAAAGCCATGGCGAGGAAGTTCATACGTCTGCCCTTGATAATGATAGTGATTGTTTTTTAATGCCCCTACAATTGGAAATAAAATGGGTGCATGCCTTCCCCAATGTTTTGGATCTGCTTGCCAAATATATTCAATGCCTGTTTTTTTTGCAACCAAATGCTGCAATTCTGCCCCAAGCGTCGCAAGTTCTGCCCGATACTGTTCGTTTTCTAAAATGACTACCACCATAACTCCTGTTGTTCCCCCCTATCCCTTTTTCTTTTTAAATCCTACATTTTTTCTAATTCATCTTTAAATCGTTGGTTTATTATTTTTAGATATGTCCCTTTCATTCCCAGTGAACGAGACTCGATGATTCCGGCTGACTCTAGCTTTCTAAGGGCATTGACAATCACAGATCGCGTAATGCCAATCTTATCTGCTACATTCGAAGCCGTTAGTCGTCCTTCATCCCCGTCTAAGGCTTCAAAAATAGCTTGAACTGCTTTCAGTTCACTATAAGACAATGTTCCAATCGCCATTTGAACAGCCGTTACACTTCGGACATCTTCCTCAATCGAACGCGATTGCTGATAAAGGAACTGCATGCCTACAACGGTTGCACTGTATTCTGCCAGAACCAAATCATCCTCACTAAAAGATTCATCAATACGAGAAAGAATAATCGTGCCCAACCGTTCTCCTGCACCATAAATTGGCACCACTGTTGTCAGCCCATTCGGATATATTTCCCGGCTCTCAACTGGGAAAGCAGTCATATCATTGCTGATGGGGATATTTGCAAGCGTACTCCCTAAATGATCCACTGTATCGGTATACGATTTAGGGAATTGCTTTTCTACCAACATGTTTTTCACACGATCATTGTTGACATCATGTTTTTCATTAAAGCCAAGCAAGCTACCGTCACTACTAATAATGTAGGCGTTGCTGTCTAGAATATCTCCTAAAATTAACGCCATCTGATTATAAGGTAGGTCGGATTTCATATTAAAGGTGTTCTTTTGTTGCAACAATTCATTGATTTGTCTTGTTTTTTCTAATAACGTACCCATTTTGCTCCTCCTTATAAGATATAGCGACTTAAATCTTCATCTTGCGCAATATCATTCAATTTTTCATTCACATACGCCTCAGTAATCGTAATCTCGGCCATTTGCATATCGGAAGCTTCAAATAATAAGTCTTCTAAAAGTTTTTCTAAAATAGTATGCAACCGTCTTGCGCCAATGTTATCCGTTTCCTGATTCACTTGGTAAGCAATTTGTGCAATCCGTTCAATTGCTTCTTGCGTGAAAATAACGGTAACATGTTCCGTATCTAGCAGCGCAATATATTGTTTGACGAGCGCGTTATTGGGTTCCGTTAAAATTTTGACAAAATCCTCCGCAGTCAAATCATCTAGTTCTACGCGAATTGGAAAACGTCCTTGTAATTCAGGGATAAGATCGCTTGGCTTCGACAAATGAAACGCACCTGAAGCGATAAATAAAATATGATCTGTTTGGAGAGAACCGTATTTGGTATTAACTTGTGATCCTTCCACAATTGGTAAAATGTCTCGTTGAACACCTTCTCTTGAGACTTCACCCGAGTTGCTTTGAGATTTTGACGTAATTTTATCAATTTCATCAATAAAAATGATGCCACTTGATTCAGTCAACTTCAATGCGGCACTATGAATATCCGCATCATTGACCAATTTCGAAGATTCTTCTTGAATTAGCAATTCACGGGCTTCTTTCACCGTAAGTGTGCGTTCAATTTTTTTCTTTGGTTTTAATGCCCCCAGTGTTTCATTTAAATCGATACCCATTTGTTCCAAACCATTATTCATTGGGGCTGCTTGTGTTTTTGGTTCATCAATTTTGATGGTGACTTCTCGATTGTCCAATACGCCACGTTCGAGCTGTTCAAAAATAGCTTGGCGATTCGAACGAATTTCATCTGTCAATTCTTCTTTGGGCTCTTCGACAGGTTGATTGGCTGTATTAAAAATGTTCATCATCTGTTCGTAAGGATTATTGCTTTGTTTTTGTTCTTTTTTAATGCCTGGAACAAGTGCTTTTACCAAGCGACGATTGGCCTTTTTCTCTGCTTGTTGGTAAACGTTGCTGTATTGTTCTTTTCGGACAATTTGGATGGCGTTTTCGACTAAATCTCGAACCATTGATTCGACATCACGGCCAACATAGCCTACTTCCGTAAATTTTGTTGCTTCGACTTTAATAAAAGGCGCAGATACAATTTTTGCCAAACGACGAGCAATTTCTGTTTTTCCCACTCCAGTTGGCCCAATCATTAAAATATTTTTTGGGGTAACCTCATGCTGCATCTTTTCATCTAATTGCAAACGACGGTACCGATTACGCAACGCCACGGCTACCGATTTTTTGGCCTTTTGTTGACCAATAATATAGGCATCTAACTCTTCAACAATTTCTTTTGGTGTTTTTTCTTGATTCATCTTAAAACTCCTCAACAATAATATTATGATTGGTAAAAACGCAAATATCAGCGGCGATGTTTAAGGCATTTTCAGCAATTTCTTTGGCACTAAGCGCATCAGATCCGTAAGCCTTCATCGCTCTCGCAGCGGATAACGCATAATTACCACCTGATCCGATTGCTAAAATACCATCGTCCGGTGCAATCACCTCACCTGTTCCAGAAACAAGTAGCATTTCTTTTTCATTCATAACGATTAACATCGCTTCCAATTTTTGCATTGACTGTTGCGTACGCCATTCTTGCGCTAATTCGACAGCCGCTCTGGTTAAATTACCATTGTATTCATTTAGTTTTCCTTCAAATTTTTCTTCTAATGTAAATGCATCAGCAACACTGCCAGCAAATCCTACCACCACTTGATTGTTGTAAATGCGACGGACTTTTCTAGCCGTTCCTTTCATGACAATTTGTTCGCCCATTGTCACCTGACCGTCCCCAGCCATCGCGAATTTACCATCTTTTTCGACGGCACAGATTGTAGTTGAATGAAACATTGATTTCATGATTGTCCTCCTCTTTCATGCTCTTGGATGAAATTTTCGATAATTTTTTTGTAACGATTCCTTGGTTACATGGGCATAAATTTGCGTTGTAGAGAGATTGGCATGCCCAAGTAATTCTTGAACGGTTCGCATATCCGCACCATTGTTTAGCAAATGCGTCGCAAAGGTATGCCGCAATTTATGAGGGTGAATGTCACTGTCCAACTGACTTTTCTTTAGCAATTGGTCTAGAATATATTCGATGCCAGTTGGTGTTAAAGGCGCACCTAAATGATTGAGAAACAAAGCATCATATTCCTTTTGCGCAGTCGCAAGCAACACATTTCGACCATCTTGAAGATACCGAATCATTGCTTGTTTGGTATGTTGGTTAAACGGGACAATTCTTTCTTTTTTGCCTTTCCCATAAACCAAAAGAATTTGATGTTCCCAATCAATCGAAGACAAAGTTATCGCGGCACACTCACTTACCCGCAGCCCACATCCATAAAGAATCTCCAGTAAAGCCAGATTTCTTTGATCAAGAGGCGCATCCCCTTGAACACTATCAAACAATAATTGCAATTCGTCTTCATAAAAAAAGCGTGGCAATTTTTGATTTTTTTTCTTCAAATGAACATAAGCAAATGGATTCTCACTGATGATTGTCCGCTTTAATAAGAACTGATAAAACGAGCGTAAACTTGCTATTTTTCGACTAATACTATTGCGGCTATAGTTCTGATCGTTTAAAAAGCTTAAATAGATTCGAACATCGCGGTAATCAATCGTTAAAAAATCACGGCTACCAGATTGTTCTAAAAAGTCTAGAAATTGAAAAAAATCCTCTGCATATGCCGCTTGCGTTTTTTCAGAATAGCCTCTTTCAACAATTAGATACTGTGAAAATTCATCAAACCACTGAATCGACAATGGACTATTTGATTGTAGTTGCTCATTTGACGGTTCTTTTTTCATTCTCACTCATCCACTTTACTTGTTATTCTTTCTAACATCGATTTGATAGCTATCCGATTGCTTAGAATGTAGCATATGGTTTCAGAAAAAACAAATAAATTGTCAGAATTTAATAAATTGTTCACCATTTGGTTACAATTTAGAAAAATGTCTAAGAATTACATGAAAAAAAACTCATAATAAAACAGCTTGGAATTCATACTGATATGCTCCCCCTATAAAGGACTGTTATATTTCAGTGTCCTATATAGAGGGAGCATATCATTGCCAAACTGTTTTTATTTTGCTTATTCGTCTACTTCGTTCGGTGCTGCTTGTTTTGAGTCAGCATGATGTTCTTTAATTGCTTCAACTAACTCTTTGTTGCCTTTGTTAACAGCCATCGAGTCATTGATTAGCGTCACTAGGTCCAAACCGGTTGTTTCTTTAATTGTTTCAAAGGTTCTAGCCAAACCTGCTTGACCCATTTCATGAACACCATCACCATTTCCAAAACTAACAATTTTATCAATGTTACTAATTGGTGCATTCACTTCTTTGGCAATAGCTGGTAATACCTTAATAAATTCGATTAACACCCCAGCTTCATTGAGTTTTTGCAAAGCAACTGCCATTTTTTCTTGACTTTCCGCTTCAGCAAGCCCGATTTTGACGATTTTTTCTGATTCGGCTTCCCCAATTTTGGCTATTCTTTCTGACTCTGCTTGAGCAGCTAACCGAACTTTTTCAGCATCCGCCTCTGCTCGGGCAATTTCACGAGCTTTGTCCGCTAAAGCTTGTTGTTCAACAACATATTTGTCGGCTTCGGCTTTCTTTCTTAATGTCGCTGTCAATTCCTTTTCGGTTAATTCAGCTTGCTTGGATTGAATTTCAATATTTTTGTCTTGTTCAATCAAGTTTACTTTCATTTTTTCAACCACAGCAATTTGTTCTGCTTTGGCATCGGCTACTTCACGTTCTTGTTTGTATTGCGCTTCTTTTAATGCCATGTCTTTATTTGCTTCCGCAATCTCTGTTCGACGTCGAATTTCTTCTTGTTGCGCCAACTGCTCATTTGCAGCTTGTTTAATTCGCGTTTCTCTAAGCGCGTTAGACTCAGCAACTTCTGCATTCTTCTTAACTTCTGCAATTTGGGGACGGCCCAAAGCTTCTAGGTACCCATTAGGATCACTAACATCCTTGATGGTAAACGAAACGATTTCCAAGCCCATTTTACGCAAGTCCGTTGAAGCAACTTCTTGCACTTGTTCTGCAAAGTCATCACGGTTTTTGTAGATAGCCTCCACAGTCATCGTTCCCAATATTGCTCGTAAATGGCCTTCTAAGACTTCTTGTGCTTCATCTTCTAGCTCAGCGGTTGATTTTCCGAGATACTGTTCAGCAGCTGTTTTAATGGCTTCCACACTATTTCCAATTTTTACCAAAACAGTTGCACTGGCTTTAATTGGAACACCTTGTTCGGTATAAACCTCTGGTGTCCCAATTTCCAACTTGTGCGTTAATAAACTCAATGTGTGTGCTTTTTGCACGATTGGAATAACAAATGTCCCGCTATTTTTTAAAATCTTAATACCATCTTTTCCTAAAAATGACCCCGTCACAATCAGTGCTTCATCGGGCTTTCCAATCCGATAACGAATCATTAAAAAAATCACAATTGCTAAAACAAACAAAACTATCCAAAAAATAGGACTACCTACTAAATCAAATACCATTCTCTTTCATCTCCTTATAAATGATTGGCTTTCACAACTAACGCCACGCCTCGATCATCAAAATCAATAATTAAAACTTTGGTACCGACTGGTAAAATTTGCTGGCTTCGTTGATCCTCATCCCGATAGAAACGTGCTGGATAAACACTTGAGGCACCTCCGCTACCTATTTCACGAACTTCTCCAAATGAATGTCCACTAATTTTTTCCGTTAACTCCCCAATAACAAAATCTGTTTGTTTTTCAACATTTGATTTGTTTTTGTCCGTCAGCCGATTGTAAAGGTACATCAATGGTGCCAACAATAACGAAAATAGAAAATAGCAAAGAATTAGTGCAGTCAAAATTAGAATGATGTACGCGCCATATCTTGCCGAATCTGTTAACTGGTTAAGCGAATTCATGACTTGCTCGATCATCGTCCATCCCTATCCTTTCTATGAATTCATCATATCGTACAGGTGGTTAACTGACAAGGGTTATCTAAAAAATCCATCTTAAGACCTAGAAAATACAACGAAACGGTTGGCAACCAAAAAATTCATGAGTAACCATCCCCTCCAAATAGTGCAAACAACTCTTTTTAGTCGTGCAACCTATTTTCGCATGATGATTACTCATGAATGTAGTTCCTATAATTTAAACCAGGCAGCTACTCTACGCCGGTGGTTACTTTTTCTAGTGAATCCAAAGCCCTTGTTGCCAATGCTTCGTAACGGCTCTTTTTGTCACGAATGCGTTCCGGCAATTCGGGGAACAAACCAAAATTGGCATTCATTGGTTGAAAATGTTTGCCAGATGCATGTGTAATATAATACGCCATTGAGCCAATTGCAGTTTCTTGTGGGAAAATGATTGGTTCCAATCCTTTTGCCAATCGTGCGGCATTAAGCCCTGCTACTAATCCACTGGCTGCACTCTCCACATAGCCTTCCACACCTGTCATTTGACCAGCGAAAAATAAATCATCGCGTAAGCGTGATTGATACGTCTGTTGCAATAACTCAGGTGAATTCATAAAGCTATTTCGATGCATCACACCATAACGAACAATTTCCGCCTGTTCCAATCCAGGAATCATTTGAAAAACACGCTTTTGTTCGCCCCATTTTAAGTGAGTTTGAAAGCCAACGATATTGTAAAGCGAAGCGACCGCATTGTCTTGACGCAATTGGATAACGGCATACGGTCTTTTCCCTGTTTTAGGATCTTCTAACCCTACTGGTTTCATCGGGCCAAATAGCATCGTCTTTGGCCCCCGGTTGGCCATTACTTCGATGGGCATGCACCCTTCAAAATATTTTTCTTGTTCAAACTCTTTTAAAGGAGCTACTTCGGCTTGAATCAAGGCTTCACGAAAGGCCTCGAACTCTTCTTTGGTCATTGGACAGTTCAGATAGGCTGCTTCCCCTTTGTCATATCTGGACTTTAGGTATACCTTATCCATATCAATTGAATTTTTATCAATAATTGGTGCAGCAGCATCATAAAAATAAAAACCGTCTGAGCCATTAAACGACCGAATCGCCTGTGCCAATGGAGCGGATGTTAACGGTCCTGTGGCAATAATAGTCAAGCCTTCCGGTATGGACGTGATTTCCTCACTAATCACCGTCACAAGTGGATGCTCCTTCACACGTTTGGTTATAAGTTCTGAAAAAGAGTCGCGATCAACTGCCAATGCTCCGCCGGCGGGTACCGCTGTTTGATCCGCTGAAGTAATCACGACTGAATTTAAGCGTCGCATTTCTTCCTTTAATACACCAACGGCATTAGCCAAGCTGTTTCCTCGCAGGGAATTGGAACAAACGAGCTCTGCAAAATTCCCCGTATGATGGGCTTCAGTTGATTTGATTGGCCGCATTTCGTATAGATGTACAGGCACGCCCGCTTGAGCAACTTGCCAAGCTGCTTCACTTCCTGCAAGCCCTGCACCAATAACATTTACAAATTCCATAGAAAATTCCTTTCATCGCCTATTTTTGGACTGCTTCTTCATAATCGCCTTCAGGACAGATGACCTGTTTGCCACCTTTGACTTTTTTCTCAACTAAGTAATGCTCACATTTCGGGCAACTACGTCCAACTGGTTTATCCCAAGAGGTAAATTCGCACGTTGGATAATTACTACAACCATAAAAAATACGATTTTTCTTTGATTTACGTTCGATTACTTGGCCTTGATGACAGACCGGACATTCCACACCAATTTCTTTGACAATTGGCTTTGTGTTGCGACATTCGGGAAAATTACTACATGCATAAAACTTACCATATTTTCCAAGCTTGATAACCATTGGATGACCACAGAGCTCACAATCAAACCCAGCTGGTTCATCCTTAATCTGAATCTTTTCGATACCTTCTTCCGCTTTCGTTAGCTCTGTTTCAAATGGTCGATAGAAACGGTCTACAACGGTTACCCATTGCTCTTTCCCTTCTTCCACACTATCCAAATCTTTCTCCATTTCGGCAGTGAAATGACTATCCACAATTTTCGGGAAAAATTCTTCAATTAAGCTATTCACAATTTCACCGAGTTCGGTTGGCTCAAAGCGTTTTTGCGCCAATTTCACATAATATCTTCGTTGAATTGTATCAAGCGTTGGCGCATAGGTTGAAGGGCGTCCAACTCCATTTTCTTCCAAGGTTCGAATAAGTGTTGCTTCACTATAACGTGCGGGTGGTTGCGTAAAATGCTGTTTAGGCTCAATGTCAACGGATTGAACCACATCTCCTACAACTAACTCTGGTAAGATATTCTCTTTGTCCTCTTTGCCATCATCTCGTCCCTCAACATACACTTTCATAAACCCTTGGAATTTTATTTTTGAACCATTGGCGATAAAGGTCACCCCATTTTGTACGAGCGTTACTTTCATCGTATCCAAAATAGCTGGTTTCATTTGACTAGCCACAAATCGCGACCAAATCAACCGATACAGTTTCAATTGGTCTTTATCTAGATAGTTTTCCATTTCTTCAGGTGTCCGAAGAACGCTTGACGGACGAATGGCTTCATGCGCATCTTGAGCTCCTTGAACATTTTTTACTGCTTTATTCGAATGGGCGGCAAATTCCTTGCCATAAGTCTCATCGATAAAGGTAGCAGCTTCCTGTTTGGCTGAGTCAGCAATTCGTTTTGAATCGGTACGCATGTAGGTAATCAATCCGACTGTTCCTTGTTTGCCAAGGGAAATCCCTTCATACAACTGTTGCGCAACCATCATGGTTTTTCTTGTACGGAAATTTAACTTGCGAGCCGCTTCTTGTTGCAAGCTACTCGTTGTGAATGGTTCTGCAGGGTTGCGTTTGCGCTCTTGTTTTTCCACTTTTGTTACATCATAATCTTTGGACGTAATCTTTTGGGTGACTTCTTTGACATCAGCTGCGGTACTTAATTTGCGTTTTTTGCCATCGATTCCCCAAAAATTGGCTTTAAATTTTTTCTTTTCCTTTTTAAAATTACCATCAATACTCCAATATTCTTCCGGTTGAAAACGGCGAATATCGTTTTCTCGATCAATAATCATTTTTAAAGCAACCGATTGTACCCGGCCAGCGCTTAAGCCCTTTTTCACTTTTTTCCATAAAATGGGACTAATTGAATACCCGACAAGGCGATCTAAGATACGACGAGCTTGTTGGGCATCGACTAAATCCAAATCAATGGAACGTGGTTCTTTAAATGCGGCTTTGACTGCATCTTTGGTAATTTCATTAAACACTACCCGGTTTTTATCATTGAGATTTAACCCCAATAAGAAAGCCAGATGCCACGCAATAGCTTCCCCTTCTCTATCCGGGTCACTCGCAAGATACACTTTCTGAGCTTTTTTAGCTGCACTGCGTAAATTCTTGATGATGTCCCCTTTTCCTCGAATGGAAATATAATGTGGTTCATAGTTGTGCTCAACGTCAATCCCCATTTTACTTTTTGGTAAATCGCGGATATGTCCCACACTTGCGACAACTTTGTAATTTCTTCCAAGATATTTCTCAATCGTTTTGGCTTTAGCGGGTGATTCAACAATAACTAAGTATTTATAGGCCATAAAAAAATGGCTCCTTCCTAAAAAATTTCTACTATATAATGGACCACTTACTCATAGCGATAAATCGTAGCCTATCATATCTATTAGAAATCTGTTTGTCAAGAATAGCGCCATTGTTTTTATTTTCTCTTACTCATTTCCCCGAAAAAAATGAACCTCGTCCAACACCATTTTACTGTCAGTTGTACAACTTGCACCATCCATGATTAATTGGTGACAGCCCTGCGATTGCCTAGATAAAATGTCGCCTGGGACAGCAAAAACATCTTTTCCAAACTCCATCGCCAATTGAGCCGTAATCAAAGCGCCACTTTTTTCTTTGGCTTCGATGACCACCACTCCATCTGATAATCCTGCGATAATACGATTACGCATGGGAAAATGATGCCTGCGCGGGGGTGTACCCAGCGGATACTCCGTGATAACCAAATGATGGTGCTTCATTTCGGAGAAGGTAGGAAAAGACTCACGAGGGTAGCAGCAATCCAAGCCAGTCCCAATCACTCCAATTGTATGCCCACCGCTTACAATCGTTGCTCGGTGGCTCCATTGATCGACGCCTTTAGCCAGACCACTAACAATGACAACATTTGCATCAACTAACGGTGGCAATAATTCATGAATAACCGCCTTTGCATAAGGTGTCGCTTCACGAGCACCAACAAACCCAATTAGACGTGTGTGATTCAGTAAAGCTAGTTGTCCTTCATAAAACAATACTTGTGGTGGATAGGCTATTTGCTTTAATTGACTGGGATATGCCTCATCTAAAAGGGTAATAAATTTTTGCTTATGAGCCTGTTCCTCTACCCAATCGTCGGTTAACTTTAGCCAATTTTTCTGAAACTGAACCTTTGTTTTTGTTAATTGGGATATTTGACATAATTCATGAACCGTAAACTCGGTTGTCCCCAACTCTTGTGATACTTGCAAAATTCGCTGCTTGCCAACCAGACCAATCCCCTCACATAACGCCAATTTCAGTAATAATTTTCGTTCTAGCGAAACCTTCTGTTGCATAAAAAGACTCCCTTTCACCTAGTTATTCATAAATAACTACGTAAAAAGGAGGGGGTTAGCAATATTTTTTTACTGGTGCAAAACTTTTTCTATGAATAGGTGTGATACCCTTTGATGCTAGAGCAGCTAGATGCTTCGCGGTTCCATAACCTGCATTGTGTTCAAAATCATAGCCCGGATATTCTTGTGCATATGCGGTCATCATGCGGTCCCGCGTGACTTTTGCAATAATACTTGCGGCCGCAATTGAATTCGACCGCGCATCACCTTTAATCAATTTTTCTTGCGGGAGATTTACTGGTAGAACCATCGCATCGATTAATAAATAATCAGCCGGCACCGCCAGTTTTTGGACGGCCTCTATCATTGCTAATTTACTGGCTTCATAAATATTCACTTCATCAATGATTTGGGGTGAAATCACACCTATACCAATGGCAATTGCTTGCTCTTCAATCGCGACAAACAGCGCTTCTCTTTGTGCTTCACTTAGTTGCTTTGAATCATTTAGCCCTAAAAGCAGAGCATCTGCTGGTAAAACCACGGCAGCAGCCACAACAGGACCTGCCAACGGTCCACGTCCGACCTCGTCAATTCCAGCAATGGCGCGCGCTCCTTGGGCACGTGCCAGTTGTTCAAATTCAGACATTCTCGCAAATTGGTCGCGTAGTACCTGTTTTTTGTGCTGTGCTTTTTCATATTGCTGTACCAACTTTTGGACACCTTTGCGTTCATCTGCAGCGAATTTAGCCAATTCTGCTTCAGAAACCATTGGATTGCTTTGAAAAAAATGGCGAATCTCTTCAATGGACTGTCTCATGATTCGACTCACTTTCCAGATCTTCTACCCGATCCAAGGTAAATCGACCAAGCTTGCCTTGACGAATTTCTAACAACAGACGCTCGCTTGCTCGTTCATAATCTTCACGAAATCCCATTTTTTTGGTTAAATCCATCAGTAAATCTGGCGCTGTCAGCTGTTCATCCGTTGATGACAGACCATACCTTTGACTGATTCTCCCAGGATAGAACGTGGCGAAAAACTCAAGACCATAAAGGGCAATATCATCCAGATGCAATAACTGATCCTTAATTGCTCCAGTGAGGGCGAGTTTTTTCCCGATTTCTTGATCTTCAAATTTCGGCCACAGAATCCCCGGTGTATCTAAAAGCTCCAACTCATTACCGACCCTTAGCCACTGCTGGCCTTTTGTCACTCCGGGTTTGTTGCCAGTTTGGGCAATTTTTTTCCCAACCAATCGATTCATGATGGTCGATTTTCCGACATTCGGAATACCCAACACCATCGCGCGAATGGCTCGAGGTTGGATTCCTCGCTCCCGATCACGAGCTCGTTTTTCCTGTAACGTATGCTTGGCTTTGGCTAAAATTGCCTTCGTTGTATTCGCTTCTTTTGCATTGCATGCAAGAGCAGGGTATCCCAATGATTCAAAATAATTGATCCATTTTTTTGTCTGTCCTTCATCTGCTAAATCAGCCTTATTTAATAAAATGATTCGTGGCTTATGTTGAACAATCTGATCCAACATTGGATTGCGCGAAGATAGTGGTAGACGTGCATCCACCAATTCAAAAACCAGATCAACAAATTTTATTTTTTCGCCTACTTCTCTCCTGGCCTTGGCCATATGCCCAGGAAACCATTGAATTGCCATTGCTTTTCCTCCCTATTCATGCACCCATTGAATATTCCTGATTGGGTAATAAACAAACACAGCTTTCCCGATAATTTCATCGGCCGATACTGCACCAAACGAACGACTGTCCTTTGAGATACGGCGGTTATCACCCATCACAAAGTAACTGTCCTTCCCCAATTTTTTGACATCCAAAAGTTCCTTTATAGAAAAATTATTTGTATAAGAATTTTTATCATGTATTTTTGTTCGATTTTCAATGAGAAATGGTTCATTCACCCGCGACCCATTGATAAATAATTGGTCATTGACATACTCAATTGACTCACCAGGTAAACCAATGACCCGCTTAATATACGTATTCCCATCAGGCAATCGAAACACCACAATATCAAAACGACGGATATTCGTAACTTTTTCCACTACCACCCAATCATTTTTGTTGAGTGTTGATTGCATTGATTTTCCTTCCACCTGAATCGGAATCAACAAGAAGCCTCTGACCACGATTGCGATTGCAAAAGCTAAAAGTGCATACTTCACATAAAGCCAAAATGTATCAAATTTGAATGATTTTTTCATGGTCAGCTTTCCCTTCTTGCTATTTTTTTAGTAAATCAATTGCTTTTTTCATCATTTGATCGGAAGTCTTTAACTGTTCAGCGGCAGCCTGCGAAATTGCCTCTGCGGTTTTCTTATCCACCATACCGGTCACTGAGAGATGGTGTTTTTGTTGGAAATCCTTGACTGCATTTTGTGTTGCTACCGTATAGATGGTGCCAGGTGTTTGATAACCCAAGCCCTCAAGGTACGTATTTAAACTTTTCACTCCCGTCGATTCTAAGCCCAATTGCATTTGCGTATCAGTGGGTATCGGTGTCGCATAGACAAACGCTGGGTAATCCACTTCGTATGATGGCGTGATGCCTTTTTCATGAATCCATTCTTTCTTCGGCGTTAGCCATTTTTTAATGGTTAATTTGACTTCACTGCCATCTTGGTATTGACTAACGGTTTGAACCGTCCCTTTACCAAAGGTTTTCGTCCCCACTAAAGGAATAGCCGCCGATTCTTTCACTGCTCCCGCAAAAATTTCAGAAGCTGAAGCACTTCCTTTGTCAACCAAAACGACTGTTGGCTCAGTGACTTTAACCCCTTGATCCAATTCATGTGAGGCCACAACTTTTTCGATTGCCCCAGTACGATCTTCTAATTGCAAAATAGTTTTTTGGTCAGCCAAAAACATGCTAGCCATTTTTTCAACTTGATCAAGCAGTCCTCCTGGGTTTTGTCTCAAATCAATTACAAAAGATGTTGCACCTTCTTTTCGAAGGGCCTCTATCGCCTTTTGGAAGTCACTTGCTGTTTTCTCTGCAAAGGTGCTGACGACAATTTTACCAACGGTTGGGCTGTCTTTCTCTGTGGAATAAGTTACAGTGGTCATTGGAATCGTATCGCGTGTCAGCGTAACAGAGTATTGCTCTGTTCCCCTCTGCAAGACCAACGCCACATCTGTACCTTTTTTGCCACGAATGCTTGAAACCACTTCAGTTAAAGATTTTCCAGAAGTCGACTTGCCATCCACCGAAAGGATAAAATCACCTGCCCGCAAACCACCCTTTTCTGCAGGACTTTCCTTAATTGGGGCCTGCGAAATCTGTGGCAACCCATCGACGATGGTCAAGGTGGCGCCAATTCCTTCAAAACTATCCGCTAACGACTGGGACAAATCTTCTGCATCCGATTTTTCAAGATACGTGGTGTATGGATCACCCAATGCAGCCGTCATTCCTTTTAATGCGCCATCAATCAATTTGGTCGAGTCCACTTTTTGATAATACTGAGTCTGCAACAGCTGATAAAGCGCATGTACCTTGCCTAATTCATCTTGTTTTTCAGATGTTTCAATTGTTGCTTGGAATCTTTTTTGCTCTTGACTAGATGTATAAGCATACATGAAACCACAAGACAGGGTTGCCGTAGCCACGATCGATACCAAGAACGTCTTATAAGAAACAGTCCTAACCATAAAACAAGTAACCTTCTCCCCAAACAATTTCATTTTTCTTTTCTATACTACCATGCTCAAAACAAAAGCAAAAGGGGCTTCACACAAGTCTGCCTGCCAATGGCAAAATCAACAGACGACGCAGCCCACTTTTTGCTATCAAGTTAAAAAACTAGATGTTCGTCCGACAAACAAGTTCCTTTGTCGACTTCGATTCACTTTCACTGACCGAATTGGATTTTCTTTGATTACTTTTGATTATTCTCCACATACTTCTCCCATGCCTGGTCAAAGATTGCCATCGTAGACAGATAATCTGTATTCATTTCAAGATAACTAGAAAGCTCATGATAGTCCTCACTTTGCTTTGGAAATTGGTGATCCTGCGCGATGTGATGGGCAAAAACTTGCAACTCATCCTGAACGTCATTTCCCCGTAAAGTCAAAAGATAATGATAAAAACTTCTAGTCATTGCCCCATGTTTCCTTTAAATAGTCTGCACGCAAGGCATGGTTACGTGCAAAGTTTTCGGGATGTTTTTTATAGTAGTCTTGATGGTACATTTCCGCTGGATAAAAGGGTTGAGCTGGTTCAATCGTTGTGACGATTGGTTGGCTGTAACGACCACTTTCAGCTAATTCTTGCTTACTTTTTTCAGCCACTTTTTTTTGCTCATCATTGAGGTAAAAAATAACAGGACGATAATTATCCCCACGATCTTGAAATTGCCCGAAAGCATCAGTTGGATCGGTTTGTTGCCAATAAATGGTTACCAACTCTTGATAGCTGATAATGGTTGGATCAAAGAGTATCTCTACGGCCTCAGTATGGCCTGTGGTATGTGAACAAACTTGTTCATAGGTTGGGTTTGGTACGTGTCCTCCAGTGTATCCAGAAACAACAGAGTAGATGCCTGGGTGTTCATCAAATGGTTGAACCATACACCAAAAACATCCTCCTGCAAAAATTGCGCGTTCCATCTTCATTCCTCCTATTTTTCTTTCGATGCAGGTAAGTATAAACTTGCTTTGATTTCATCGTCAACTAAATCAATCTTTTCGGCTTTAATAAACAAGCCATTCTGCATTCGAAATTGATCCAAGCGAATGAGCACCGTGCCCTCTGAAGGTTTTACTTCAACCCAGGAAGGCAATTTATAGCTTCGCTTCACGACTTTCATCACTTCTTTAATTGGTACCCCTAACGTACCAATGGATAAGCTTTTGGCTTTTAACTGTACGTTGCCATTCTCCATGACATATGGATCAAAATACAAGTAAAAATTGACCGGCATCCCCAAAATTTTAAACTCCCCATTCAACAGCGCTTGATTTTCTAAGGTGAAGGTATAGTCTAATCCCGATTTTTCTTTGTATTCTTGAAGATAAAAAGCCATTAATTCGTTGACTTGCTTCTTAGTACTGGTAATATTTACTACCGGATTGCCATCTCGCTCAACCAATTTGGCAGAATTGGTCGTTAGCACTTCTCTTGGCTCAAAGATTCGCTGAATGATTACTGTTCCTGATCCAAGCACAATGCCCAACAGCACAAGAAAAGCAACCATCCATCCATTGACCTTTTTTGGAAAAAAAGACCGTTCTCCTTTTGGTGACTTCTTTTCAGTAGAATTTTGATTTGTTCTTGTTTGTCTATCCATTTGCTACTCCTTTATTAACCAGTGTGATTTGGTTGCAATGAGCTCGTTTCTCACGGCTTTTGCCATAATTTGATACCCTATTGAATTTGGATGAAATTTATCTCCCTCATAAAGAGCATTGTTTTCAATCGAATTACTCGTTGCAGCACTGCTCGACGATTGGGAATCACTCGTCGTACTTTTGGTAACTCCTACTTGACTATTCAAGCCTTTGTACAATAAATCATTTATCGGAATAAAATACATGTTTTTCTGTTCTTTTACCACTTGCTCGGTCGCATCATTCCAGTTATCAACAACGGTTTGTAACGCTGTAATTTCGGAAAAATTTAGGTAAAAAGGATTGTAAATTCCCAAAACATAAATAGGAGCCGTTGGGTTTAACTCTCTGAGACGTGCCAAAAGTGCCTCAGAGTTTTTTTGATAGGCCGTTTCTGACTTTTCAATTTTTTTAACGGAAAGAGAGAGAAAATTCTTTTCAATCACCTTCAATAAATCATTTCCCCCAAAAGTAGCGGTTAAAAAATCGGCTTGGCTAATTTCCTTTTGTAAAGACGTGTTTTGGTTAATACGCTTCAAAATTTGATCGCTGCGCTCTCCAGCTACCCCTTCATTTTGTGCATGAACAGCTTTCAATTGGTAGTTGTCCTTAATCTTATCGGCTACCAACGAAACAAAGCCCCCTTGCTTCGTTTCATCGCCGACCCCTTGAGTGAGTGAATCCCCAATTGCAACGTAGTGAATCGTCTTTTTTTGATTCGTTGCCTTGGTCTGTTTGCTCACTGTTTGCTCGAGTCTCCCTGATTCTTTGGGAATCATCCAACTCGTTAAAAAGAAGGAGACACCCGTTATCACTAGAAAAAAAAGAACCCAGCTTAGTATTGCCTTTTGTTTCGACATCATTTTCACCTCTGCTTCTCTTACCTTAACAAAAATTGCTTTGATTGCAACCAATAGCTCCGAATTTCAAGAATCTTTTACAAAAAGTAAATGGCTAACGAAACAAGGAGTTTATTCGATGGTTTTTGAGGCATTCAAAGTACTTATTTTCGAAAAAAAGTGTATACAAGTATACACTTTCCTGGCTCTATAATTTATAGGACTGATAGAAAAAATTCTATCGGTCCTATTTTCTTCTTAAAAAACATAGAAGACATACAATATTTCCGTTAGAATAGAATCACCTTAACACTATCTAGAAAGGAAAATTTTGTATGTCTACATCTGATTCTATCAAACAAATCCTTGGAGTGAAAGATAAAAATATTGAAATTTTAAGCTGTCAGGAGGGCTTCTACAAGGGGAAAAAAGTGATTCTTGCGGAAGCTGCCCTTATTCGTACGTTTCATCGTTGTCCTTTGTGCAAAGTATCTAGTGAAGCTCTTGTTCGTAATGGCAAGAAAGTCTCGATGATTCTTTTAAATCGCTGCGCCAATAAACAAACGTATTTGCGTTTGAAGAAGCAACGCTATCATTGTCGCGCTTGTCACAAGTATTTCACAGCGCAGACGTATTTGGTGAATCGTCATTGTTTTATCTCGAAGCAGGTGCATTATCATGTACTTGAGGAATTAACCAAGAACCAATCCATGAAAAATATTGCGAACCATTGTCACATATCCGTGACGACGGTGCAACGCACCTTATCATCGCTCGCGTTTGAGACGAAGATAAGGAAAAGTTGGTTGCCGAAATGCTTATTATTCGATGAATTTCGCTCGTTGACAACCCATCATGGAACGTTTTCCTTTTCTTGTATGGATGGAATAACTGGGAAGCTATTTGATATACTCCCTAGTCGTCAAAAGAAAGATTTAGTCGCTTATTTTATGCGCTTTGATCGTAAAGCGCGGGAGAAAGTGCGCTATATTGTGACAGATATGAACGCTCCTTATTTCTCGTTAATGAAGGAATGTTTTCCAAACGCCAAAGCGATCGTTGATCGCTTTCACATTGTCCAACACTTGAACAAAGGCTTTAATCAGGTGCGTATTCGGGTGATGAAACAACTGAATACAAAAGATAAAAAACAAGCCAAATACTATCGGCAATTAAAATCTTTGTACAAATTACTTTTAAAACCAGCAGACAAGTTGGATTTCATGACCTTCAAAAAACGTCGAAATTTCAATTGGAGCTATTTAACAGAAACAGAAGTGGTTGATCGTCTACTTGCTATTTCTCCTGAATTGAAGGCCGCTTACAGCTATTATCAAGAACTCCTGTCCGCTTATCGCGACAAGGACAGTGAGCAGTTCTTTCAACTGCTTCACTCTCAGCTCAAAGAGCTGCCCAAAGAACTACAGCAGGTTAAAAAAGCGTTCTTTACCTATGAAAGCGGGATTCGTCTCGCTTTTACCCAGCCTTATTCCAACGATCGCTTAGAGAACCTACATACGCACATCAAAACGTTAAAACGAGTCGCATATGGCTTCCGTGATTTCTCCAATATGCGTACGCGAATTTTCTTGCTTAATGGTCTCATTACCTACAAATAAAAAAACACCGGAAAAAGAGTTTCCTCCCCTCTTCCGATGTTCATTGGTGAACCTATCAGTCCGATTTGACAAAGAGCCTCCTTCTATCTTAATCATTGATAGCTGATACAAATCAGTGAGCTTATTCGCCACTATAGTACATAACCGCAAAGGCACCTTCACCAGTATGAGTTGCGATAATTGGTGTTGTTTGCAGCAATGGAATATGCATAGTAGGAAATAGTTTTTTTAGTTCATCTCGGAATTTGACCACTTGTTCATACCCACCTGCATAGGAAATCCCAATTTGCTTCACATTAGGAACATGCTTTAATTCTTCTTTCAACTCTTCAAACCATTTATTAAACGTTTTTGCGCCACGGCCTTTAATCACAGGAACTAGCTCAGAGTTTCGGAACTCCATCACTACTCGTATATTTAATAAATTAGATAAAATCCCTGTCGCTCGACTGATTCGACCACCCTTAACTAGATTTTCTAGCGTGGATAGCCCGATAAACAAACGCGTATGCTTTAACACATTTTCCATTTCGGCATACACTTCTTCTAATGTTTTGCCTTCTTTCGCTAACTCAGCGGCACGAATAACTGGAAAAGATAAGCCTTGATCCGTCATGTCAGTTTCAACGACGGTCACCTTACTTTTAGAAAGGTTGCTTGCCTGTCTTGCTGCTTCAACCGTCCCACTCAATCCTTTGGTCATATGAATGGATAAGATTTCACTGCCGTCTGCACCTAATTCGTCGTACAGTTCAACAAATTTTCCTATCGGTGGCTGACTGGTTTTTGGCAATTCCTTGGCAGCTTTCATCATGCTCATAAATTTTTCACCCGACAATTGATCGTCATCAATGTAGAGGACACCATCAATCATGACTGACAAAGGAACAACATGAATTTCCAATTCATCTCGCGTTGTTTTTTCCATCGTACAAGATGAATCAGTTACAATTTTAACTTTTCGCATCTAAGTTCACTCTCTCTTTAAAAAAAGCCCATTTTCGTGTACACTACAGATAGGCGCTATATAAAGTTAGTATAACAGACAACTACTGTTTTTTCACCTTTTTTCTTACAAGCAATGTAGAGGATGATTTTTTATGCAAACACCGAAATTTACACGAACGTATCTGATTGTTAATGAAGTTCTAAACGCGTGTACCCACGGGATTGGTCTTGGACTAAGTATCGCTGGACTCGTCATTTTACTCGTTAAGGGGGCACATCTCCATTCTCCTATGCATGTCGTTTCTTATGCATTATATGGTTCCATGATGATTTTACTTTTTCTCTTCTCAACTCTCTTTCATAGTTTGATTTTTACCAAAGCAAAAAAAGTCTTTCAAGTATTTGACCATGCATCAATCTATTTACTAATAGCTGGTAGCTATACGCCCTATTGTTTGCTCAGTATCGGTGGTTGGCAAGGTTGGACTTTGTTTTCGGTCATTTGGGTCATGGCGATTATTGGGATAACCTACAAATCGCTCACTTTGCACAAACAACAATCGGTCTCAAAAGTTTCAACGGCCATCTACGTTATTATGGGTTGGCTTTGCTTGCTAACTGCCCCCCAATTAATTCATTCGCTTGGATTATCAGGAACATTGCTATTGTTTTTCGGTGGTGTTTCCTATACGCTTGGTGCAGTTATTTACAGCATAAAGAATGTGCGCTTTATGCATGTTGTCTGGCACCTTTTTGTGATGCTAGGAGCTGGCTTAATCTATTTTTCAATTCTATTTTTTACGTAACAATCCAAAAGGACAGCTATTTCTCTGCGAGAGTAGCTGTCCTTTTCGTTTAGTTACGATGATAAAACTCAAAGCGATGTGGATAAAGATTCGCTTCATCCACGACTCCGGGAATGATTTTGGTACATGTCCATTCATTCCAGTCAATTTGCTCTTCTGGAAAATAAACATCCCCTTCAAAACTCGCTTCAATCACTGTACGGTATAAAGCAGTGCATTCACTAAGCAAGCTTGCAAATACACCCGCACCACCAATTAAAAACACTGGATCATCGGTAGTTGTGACATAATCTAAAAGTTCTTGCCGACTGTGCATCACGCGTACATTCTCAGGAGCTTGGTAAGAGGTGTCACTTGTTAAGACAATGGAGGTTCTTTTCGGTAACGTTTTCCGTCCCATTCCTTCAAAGGTTTTTCTTCCCATCACAATCGCATGATTCAACGTTTGTTCTTTAAAAAATTTCAAATCATTCGGTAAATGCCACGGCAAAGTCCCGTGATTCCCGATTAATCCCTTCTCATCTTGTGCCCATAGCGCGATAAGCATCTACTATCTTCCTTCCTACACCGCAATCGGTGCTTTAATTGCTGGGTGTGGCTGATATCCTTCAAGGGTGATATCTTCCACTTCAAAATCAAAAATTGACTGCTTGTCAGGATTTAATTGTAACGTGGGTGCTGACCGAACCTCACGAGTTAATTGCTCCCTCATTTGTTCGAAATGATTCGTATACAAATGCGCATCACCTAAAGTATGAACAAATTCACCAACTTGGAGATTTGTCTCATGTGCAATCAAGTGTGTTAATAAGGCATAACTGGCAATATTGAAGGGAACACCTAAGAATACATCGGCACTCCGTTGATACAATTGACAACTTAATTTTCCGTCAAACACATAGAATTGGAACATCGTATGACAAGGAGGTAAGGCCATAGTGGGTACGTCCTCGGGATTCCATGCAGAAACAATCAGGCGTCTTGAATCAGGGTTTTGCTTAATTTGCTGAATAACTTCCTTTAATTGATCAATAAATCCACCTTGAACCGTATTCCAATGGCGCCATTGGTACCCATAAATATGACCCAAATCGCCAAATTCTTTTGCAAATACGTCATCTTGAATAATGCGTTCACAAAAATGAGCCAACTCTTGTTGATACACTTCATTAAAGGGTTCATCTTCCAAGCTACGACGTCCAAAATCCGTCATATCCGGTCCATGATAGGAGTCACTTTTGACATATTTCTCAAAAGCCCATTCATCCCAAATATGATTCTTGTGCTCCAATAAGTAACGAATATTGGTATCCCCTTTGATAAACCACAGGAGTTCACTTTTTATCAGTCCAAATGGCACCCGTTTGGTTGTCAACAGTGGAAACCCTTGTCCTAGATCAAAACGCATTTGGTGACCAAAAATACTTTTTGTACCGGTACCCGTGCGATCTGATTTCAAATTTCCCTCTGCCAATAGTTTGCGTCCTAGCGCTAAATATGCTTCTTCCATGATTGCCCTCCTTTAGTCTGTCTAAACATAGTCACTTAAATATTCCCAACGTGCATATTTTTGGTCAAGTTGTTCAGTCGTTTGATCAATGCTCGTTTGAATGCTCTGCAATTTTGTAAAATCAGAACCTTGATGAAGCATCTCTTCCTTTAAGCGTTCAATCTGCTCTTCCAATTGGGCAATTTCTTCCTCAATGGTTTCCCATTCTTTTTGTTCTAAATAGGTCAATTTTTTCTTTTGCGAAGTCGCCTCTTCCCGAGGAGCTTCTTTGATAGCAACCGGTGTTTCTTCCTGTTGCCCCTTTTTTTCAATCGTCAAATAATCACGAATTGAACCAAAATATGAATCAATTTGCGCATTTCCTTTAAATATCAATAATTTTTCCGCCACTTTATCAAGGAAGTAACGGTCATGAGAAACCGTGATAATGGCCCCAGGAAATGTACTTAGGTAATCCTCTAATACAGTTAAGGTATCAATATCTAAATCATTGGTTGGTTCATCCAATAATAGCACATTGGGCTGTTCAATCAACAATCGTAAGAGATACAAACGACGTCGTTCCCCACCTGATAACTTGCCAATCTTCGTCCCATGTGTCGATCGAGGGAACAAAAATTGTTCCAATAGTTCGGTAACACTAATAGACGTACCATCGACCCGACGAACTTCTTCTGCAATTTCCTGCAAATAGGCAATCATGCGCTTCTCTGGATCCATTTGCCCACCTTGTTGTTGGTAGTAGGCAAGTCTGACCGTCTCACCAATCTCAACAACACCGGCTTGCGGTGCAATTGCCCCGCTCATAATTGAAAGCAAGGTTGATTTTCCAGCCCCGTTTTCACCCGTAATTCCCAAACGTTCATGCGTTTGAACCAATAGAGAAAAATCTTTCACAATAGCTTTCTTTTCATACGAGAAGGTCACATCTTTTAATTCAATGACCTTTTTTCCTAAACGCTTGGTTTCCAAATCAATCGCAATGGCTTCCTTCGATTGGACTTGGTGTAGCTGATCCTCTAATTTTTCAAAGCGTTGAATCCGAGCTTGTTGTTTCGTGGAACGCGCTTTGGCACCCGCTCTCATCCATGCTAATTCTTGTTTGTATAATTGCATACGCTTGGTTTCTTGATCCTGTGCGATGCGATCTCGTTCTGCTCGTTGGGCCACGTAAGATTCATAATTCCCCTGATATTCCATCAGTTGGCCATTGCTCAGCTCAAACATGCGATTTGCCACACGATCTAGAAAATACCGATCATGTGTCACCATCATCAATGCCCCTTTATATTGAGACAAATAGCCTTCCAACCAAGTAATTGCATCATAATCCAAATGGTTGGTGGGTTCGTCTAAAAGCAACAAATCAGGCTCATCAATTAACACTTGAGCCAATCCCAGACGTTTTTTTTGCCCACCGGATAATTCGGAAACGGTTTGTTGCAACTCTCGCAACCCCAATTGATGAAGAATGCTCTTTGCATTTGTATCAGCCAACCACGCGTCCTTTTCATTCATGGCTTGTTCGGCAAGCGTGTATGCCTTTTGCACACTTAGATTTTCACCCGCTTCACTCAATGCCAACAAGGCCTTTTCATAAGAGCGAACCGTTTTAACTAAGTCACTATCTCCATGAAAAACTGCATCTAACACGGTTAATGAAGGATCCAGCTCCGTTTCTTGAGCCAAAAAGCCAATGCGATAATCCTTAGGTACAAAGATTGTTTGACGATCTCCATCACCTGAATCCAATCCAGCTAGCACCCGCAATAAACTAGATTTTCCTGTTCCATTAACACCAATTAATCCAATCCGATCCTTTTCGTGAATCAAAAATGAAAGCTGCTGAAAAAGCGTCTTTTCGCCAAATGTTTTATTTAAATTGTTTACTTTTAATTCCTTCAAAGAGTCCCCTCCCTATCTTGGCTATTTTAACACACAAAAAAAACCGTTTCACTACCTAAGTGATAGTGAAACGATTTTTTACGAATTTTGTAGCTGTCTCAAAGCATATGATTCAAGTAAATTTACCTTTTGTCGGTATTCATTTGCTGCAAACATTGACACTCTCTCAGCCACTTCATATTCATCAATGATTTTCCGTTCCAAATAATACCCACGCAAAATTTCTTTGGCATAGGCTGGTTCTTGTTGAACCATAAAGGAAAAAGGTAAGTCCACATGATGAATTTGTTTTTTCATATCTTCTCGTCTGCGCGCAAAATATTGCACAATCGTCGGATCATACAAATCTTCCAACGTCGTCAAACTTTGCTGAACCAGAATATTGTTTTGTAAAAACACATTTTGAACATCTCGAACATCTCGGCGAATAATCGTCACCCGATTATCTACGCGCGTACTTTGCCAAAAACGCTTCGGGTGCATCGTAATTCGTAACATTCTACGCCAAAAAAGTAACCAAAAACTAATAAATGAAAAAATTTGCCGACGAACGGACGTCTCGTAACGCTTTAAAAAGCGAGTATACAAACGATACCCATTCATCGAAATTTCCCCTTTACGATACGATTCATCAAGCCCATCTTGCTCAATTGATAGAATCAACGATTGAATTTCTTGCACTTCTTGTTGTTCCGATTCCGTCATGGACTCTGTATAAAATTCCCAGACTCTGGAATGGTAATGATCAATTACTGCTTCAATCGCAATTTCTTCTTGCTCAGACATGCTTTGCGTTTCAATATCTAAATACAAATTTTCGATTACCTCGTTTAAAATCGCCACTTCCGTTCGATCAATTGGTTTTTCGGCCTCTCCTTCTGACAGGAACGGCAAAGCAATCATGCCTCCAACCAAACTCACCATAATAACACAAGCAGTCAAAAACAATAGTAGTGGGCGCTGACTAAATTCTGCACCGTTTATCGTAACTGGTAAAATAAAAATGGCTGCCAAACTGACGGTTCCCTTAACGCCACCGAAAGTTAAAATCAAAATTTCATTAAACGCTTTGGGTAACTTTTTAAATCCCTTTGAAACACCAAAAAATAACGAAATACCAACTAACCGTATCAAAAATAGAATGACGGCAATCGCCAAAATCGTGAAGACTAAATGCATATTTGCATATTCTTGTCCCAACCAAATTGGTGAAAAAACAACCGAAAGTTCAATCCCTAAGAATAAGAAAACCAATGAATTCAAGGTAAAACTAATGGTCTTCCAAGTACTTTCTGAGACATTCGCCAATTCCGCATCAAATAACGTAACCTTACGATACCCCATGGACTGCAAAATCCCAGCGACCACCGCAGCAATAATCCCAGAACAATGAAAAACTTCAGCCAATAAATAGGCAACAAAGGGCAATAATAATTCTATTAATAAGTAGACAATCACATCTTGAGCAGAAGCCCGTTCAATAATACTGATGACCTTTTTTTTCACCCATACGACCACAAAACCAGCCAAGGCACCACCAATACTTGATATAACGAGACTGACTGATGCATTCAATAAAGAAAAGGACCCCGTAATCAGCGCAGCAACAGCAAACTGAAAGGCTGTAACGCCCGATGCATCGTTTAGCAGGCCTTCCCCTTCCAAAATATGCAGCACACGCGGTGGAATTTTGAGGCGTTTAGCAAGCGAACCGACCGCTACAGCATCTGTCGGTCCCAACGCTGCTCCAAAAGCAAAACAAGCTGCCAACGGAATGGAAGGAATCAACGCTTTTAAAGCAAAGCCCACACCAACGAGGGTCGCAATGACTAAACCAAAAGCTAGAAATAGAATCATGGAAAAATTCTTAAGAATTGCAGGGACATCCGCTGCTTCCCCTTCGCGGAAAAGCAGTGGCGCAATGATCATAATTAGAAAAATTTCAGGTTGAAATGAGATGAGCTTCGCAAATTCCGTCATCCCGAGGATTACACCCAAAACAATTTGGGCGATAAAAATTGGTATTGTAGGTACTACCTTACTAAACACATTTGAGAAAGTAATGGCTATGGCAATAATAACCAATAGCTCAATGATTTCCATTGCATCATCTCCGACTCTCTTTTTGTTTCACTTCATTCAACAATTTGAAAAAAGCCTCTTTCTTCTCTAATACTCTTTTCTCAACCTCAGCCAACTCTTGGGTATGAGCAGGATCTAACTCAAGTTGACACCGTTTGGTTTCCAAACGTAAGATGTCATGTTTGAGACTTTCGGTTTTACGAAAAGTTAGTGGATAGCGCTTTTTCAAACATTCTTTGATGACTTTTCGTTCTTCTAAAGATAAGTTGCCATATTGCTCATGAAGCATTTTCAGCTTCAATTCGAATTCTGTCGTCATTTTTCATTTGCTCCTTATAAACACAATTCAAGTTCTCACAAATACAAAAGTATACTCTAATTAAGAAAAAAAGCAACAAAAAAAAGCCACTGATGTATATATACCAAAAATCTTTTATTTGGTCAAACATCAGTGGTTTTCGATTCGTTATTTTGCTAAATACATATCATAGTAGGCATCCATAATTTGCTTTGCAATGACTAAATTGGGGTACGTGGTATCTGTCTGTTTAATCTTAGGTACCATGATTGCCACAGCAATTTCTGGATCATCGGTTGGACCATAGACAACAGCATTGTGATTGTTTAATTCTACCAGTTGTCCTGATTCTGTTGTTACGCTCGTTTCAGCCGTCCCTGTTTTTGCGGAAACCGTCATTTTTGTACTTGCTAATGGGCGAGCCGTTGTAAATGGATCATTTCCATGAACCACATCATAAAGTCCTTGTTTTAAAATGGCCATCTCATCTGACGTGATGTCAATCTTATTCAGAACTTTCGTAGCGATACTTTCTTTCAGCTCACCTAAATTCCCATTGGCATCATTGTTATAAATTCCTTCAACGAAATGTGGCTCTACTCTGCTTCCACCATTGGCGATAGCGGAAATATACTGAACCATCTGTAAAGGTGTATACGTATCAAATTGTCCGAAAGCCAAATCGAGCACTTTCCCACCGTCACCATTGGTTTCAGAAAGTGAGGATACAGCAGGACTTTCGCCAGTTTCCTCATTCGGAATATCCACACCCGTTTTCACACCTAAGCCATATTGGGCAAAACCGGCCCGTAACTCTTCATAAGCTTTCGTTTGATCACTGATAGATGGGATACTAATGGTTCCACCTTGATAAGTAATCCCTAGTAAGCGCAATGCAATTTGAATCATATACGAATTGGAAGAAATTTCCAACGCTTTGGCTGCATCAATATAACGATTGTTCGATCCAGTCGGGTTAAAAATAGATGCTTTAGCTGGTGAACCTTGTAAATAAATAGGTTGATCCAGCATCACTTGATTTCCTGAAATCACCTTGTTATCCCAACCCGTTGTGATGGTGGCTGCCTTAATTGCCGAACCAGGAACAATTGCAGCTTGGAAAACCCCAATTGCATTTTGTTGCATTTCTTTGGAGTTGGCTTGATGATAATAGCCAGAAATACCCAAAATTGCTCCCGTCTTAGGATTCATCGCTACCGCATAAATCCCATTAGAATATTGGGCTGCACCCGAGTCAATTAGTTGTTGATAATTCGTTTTAACAATCGAATCAAACTTCTCTTGAAAGGCTGAATCAATGGTTAGTTTTAAGTTGTTTCCTTTGCTACCTGCTGAAATTTCTTTGGTACTTTCAATGGATCCTTTGTTATTGATTGTGACTTTGTATTCAGACTTCGTTCCTTGCAATTGTGATTCATATTGTTTTTCCAAATAACTAGTCCCTACACGATCGTTGCTAAAGTATCCTTGTTTGAGATAGTCCTCAGCTTCTTCGGCAGGTAAACCTTGTTTGGAGGTAGAGACCGTCCCGATAATGCTCTTCAACGCGTCGTTTGTCGTGTTCACTTGGCGCGACCAATCCGTACCCGTCGAGACACCCGCAAGTTCCGAGGCGTGCTCTGCAACCGTCGCTAATTCTTCATCGGTCACGCCCTCATTTTTAATGAACGTCGTCTTTAAGTTTTGTCCTGCATTCAGGCGTGTAAAAATCGTCGCAATTTTTTGTTGTTCTTCATTAAAGTTTAATTCATCTTTGGACACATTTTTTATCATTAAACTATATTGCTCACTACTAGAGAGTAGTTGCTCTTTGACACTTAATTTTTTCTGTGCAGCTTCAAGGTGTTTCGAATCAGCCAAGTAAAAATCTTTTAAGTCCCGCTCCGTCAACTTATCATCTACTGGAACATCGATGAACTGATTTAATTTTGTAGCAATCTTTAGTAAGTCATCGGCACTCATGGAAGACATCCGTGTAAAAGTAATGGCGGCATTGGCTTGATTGCCTGCCAATAAATTGCCTTTTGCATCATAAATCGAACCCCTAGGTGTACTCTGTTTAATGGTCGTTACAGTCGCCGCTTTAATCTGTTGATCCCATTTTTCACTATTTACAATTTGAAGATTTCCCAGTCTCACAATTAATGCGACAAATAACACAAAAATGACAAGAAATAAAAAATTTAACCGAAACGGAATATGTCCTCTTTTAACAGCTGCTCCGCTTTTTGCCTTATTTAGTTTTTCTTTAATAGAAGTAGATTGTGATTGTTTCTTGCCGTTTTTCATTAGATAATTCCTTCCTTACTTTCTTCTTTTTCATTTTAGCAGAAAAAAACAAAAGTTGATGAAAAATAAAACATTTTAAGAAATATTCATACTCTCACAACAATTATGTTTCACAATAAAATTGACAACTTTTTCATTTCCATTCAAACCATTGAATAATCTATATTTCCAGCAACTGATATCAAATAGACTGTGAAACATTTTTTTCGACATTATTATTGTGGAAAAGTAAAAGACTTGAACGATGTTCAAGTCTCTTACTTTTCACTTATTGATTTGTGTTATCTGCAACTTCGTCACTATCATCTGTTGCATTCTCCGTACTACTTGTCGATGTATTCGTCGACTTATCGCCATATTCATATGGCGCTTCAGCAACCTGATTGTAATCTGTATCATCGTAAAATTGATCCCCAAGAAGACCATTTGATGAATAATAAAAATCTTGATTAATGACTAATTTTGAACTCTCTGATAAATTTAATTGTTTCTTTAATATATTTTGAATGGATAATAGTTCGTTAACTCCTAAAATCTGATAATAAACTTCATTAATCGTTTGACTTTCGCCTTGTAACTGATACGATTTCACTGTATCAAACGCTGCCGTATAATTTTTCCCTATCGTAAGCATTTCGTTAAATGACAAATCTGTCAATACATTCTTCTTAACAGCATTGAGTATTTTTTGATAATTCGTAATGCTATCCATACTCAAAACTTTTCGGAGAATCTTTTCAACCACTTCACGCTGTCTCTTTTGCCGGCCAATATCCCCTTCTGGATCTTCATGACGCATCCTTGAGTAGGCAAGACCCGTTTTCCCATTTAGTTTCTGCTTACCGACTGGTACGTGAACACCATCTAACGTGAAATCAATCTTGTTATCCACTTCAATACCACCAACCGCATCAATCAGATCACTCAGACCTTCCATATTAATCGAAACATAATGATCAAGTGGAATATCTAGTAATGATTCAATCGTATCCATCGCCATATCCACACTACCAAATGCATAGGCATGATTCAATTTGTCAAAATAGGCTGTCCCATTTGGTTCATATCCGACAATATTGGTTAAAATATCTCGATCCAGACTAACAATCGTTGATTGCTTTGTTTTCGGATTAACAGTTACCACCATCATACTATCTGATCGACCTTGTTCCGTTCGACCAAGTGCCCCAGTATCAATGCCCATCAACAGAATGGAAAATGGCTCACTATCCTCAATGCTAACATCTTCAGTCCGCATGTCTGTTTTTCTAGAAATGGTTTTGGATATATCATCAAACGTTGTGGATGTTGTATTGTACAGATGGGCAGCATAGGCAGTTGCAGCTGTTACTAGCACAATACCCAAGGCTAAAACACCCACGAGTACTTTACGAAAGATTTGCATCTTGCACCTCGATTCATTTTGTCTCACACAATAACGATTGTGCCATAACAAAATGACAAGTGCAATTCAATCAGAAAAATTTCAAGAAATTTAATGTTTTTGTAATAAAACTATTGATACTAACCTTTTTTGATAACCATCTCCAAAACACTAACTGTAAAATATTGAAAGAAAAAAAATACAAAGTATACTTAGGTGATTCAAAAAACCAAATTTTACTGATAGTAGTATTATGTATACCACTTATGATATAGGTTAAAGGATTTAACTTTAAAACAGAAAGATAAGGTAATAATCTTGAAGTTGGTAATGTTTGAAAAGTCCAATAGATTGGGCTAAGCCAAAGCAAACAAAATACAAATATTTTTGATATATATCCGAAAATAACATGTATATCGATGAGTAACACTGTTATTTGGATAAACAATAGAAAAAAAATCGTGTAACAAGTCAAATAATAAATGTATTGAAACAAGTAAACTGACCATGAATACCCTAATGAAAGCAGGATAATAACTAAACAAAAATTTAGCATAAAATATGAAAATAACTCGTATTTACATAGCTCTTTAATTGAAAGTTTAGTATGTTTATTTTTGCTAACAAGGATTTTTTTTTGAGAGCTGTATAGTGGTGCCCATTGGATAAATCCTAATGAAACAAATAAAGAAAAAGGTATACCAAATTCATAGTGTTGGCCAATCAAGTAATTTATGACAAAAGTTGAAAATAGAATCCAAAAGATGATTTGAAGTACGTTTTCGTATTCTTCAAATTCATTAGGTAAAATTTTTTTTAAAAAATACAAATATTTTTTTTCTGTCATTTTCTAGGCATCTCCTTTTTCTAATAGTAATTAATCCATGCTTCTACTCTCTTTCTATAAAACCATAAAACAACCAAGCATATGAACGTCCCAAACGTAATAAATAAATATCTGATCATTGACTTATTTTCATATTTCAAAACGACTGTATGTTTCCCTGAACTAACTTTTATTGCTCGAAAAATACCATTTCCTCTATAAACGTTTGTTTTCTTTCCATCTATGTAAGCAGTCCAGTTGCTATCATAGTACTCATTAACCAACACTATTCTGCTTTCATTAGTTATAACATTAAAAGAAATTGTACCATCGTCGTTTTCTTTATATTTGCTAATCTTCTCTTTGTCAGATAGCTTTTGTCGATTATCAACAATGGGATAGGCATCATTTTCAGAAAAAAATACAGATGTTTTTTCATAATTAGCTTTCATGTAATTTAAAAGTTGCTTTCTGCTATTAAAAGTGAATGCTGTATCGGTGAGTTGTATTTGATTGCTATAATCATCAAATTCAGTAGTAACTAAACCATCGTTTCCCAACCTTTGATTACTCCTCAAATATATGGGCAATAAAACAATATTATCAGTATTAAGATTATTATTAAGGACTCCATCATATACTTGTTGATTACTGCCATAGAAAGCAATACGTTTTTTTGTTTTTACATTTGATTGCACAGTAATCAAAAACTCTCTGTTCTCTGAATTCTGTATTGTATCAAATGGGAAATCAATATAGGCATTATCCTTTTGATTTTTTAAACTAATATTTAACTTCCTTATCTCAAGATTCGATTGTTTATCAGTAAGCGTAAAATCAAGTGAATCCTGATCAGAAAATTTTTGACCATATGTCCCAACAAAAAGTCTTATGTTTGACAAATCATCTTTAGTGGCAAAGAATGTTTGAGTAAAACTGTCACCATTCTCTAAAATTGCTACTGGCTTGACTCCACCCTTTGATCCAACCCTATCAGAAAAATTATCAATTGTATCTAATGTATATTTAACACCCATGTATTTTAGTAAATTTTCATTTTCAATTTCTTTAAATGCAACTCTTGTTGGCGTTGTATATACATTTGAATCAATTGCTTCATAGTACGTTTTTATGTCATTATTTGTATAGACAAAATTATGCCCCCTAACATCTCTAATTCCATAATAAACGTTACTTGAGGCAAAAAAATTCCATTCGCCAACTGGAGCTATTTTTTCGTTGTTTTCCGTGTTGTCTTGAATGAAAGTAATTGAGTCTGTAGCTTTAGGTATAACAGACGCATCATTTCTTACTCCTGGTGTGTAATAGGAAGCAAAATTAGAGATATCCCACATTGTAAGTAAAAGCAAGCAGCCAATAAATAGTTTTTTTAAAGATTTTCTATCAATTATAATAATCAATATTAATAAACCAAAACTAATAATACTAATAAAACGAATAAGATCTAGTTGATCATTTAATGTGTCAGAGATTACATATTTACTAATTCTATTGTATGATAATATAAATGTTGTTATTCCAGTAATACTTAATATTATTTTAGAAATTTTTATTTTTACATCATTTTTTTGATCAATTATAACTTGCTCAATCGTAAATCCCAGATTAATGGACAAACAAAAATTGATAAGCACAATTAACCGATATCTTATCGATGTATTTACTAAAGGTAAATGTTTATATATAGGATACAACAAATCTGAAAACATAAAAAACATTACAACAATCAAAGCTCCTAGATAGAATGCTTGCTTTGGCTGTTTCCTACTTGTCCAAATTGATAGAGGCAATATAATGACAGAAATAATTCCTGTATAAAGTGTAGCCTCATTTATATGTATTGATAGTCCGTCACGGATATAAGGAAAATAAAGTGTTCTTAAATAATCTAAACTAAGAGAGTTTGCAGATAAATTTTTTCGTGAGGCGTTATAGCCATTCCCACCAACTGTATTTAAAAGATCAACTGTATAGGGTAGTGAAAGAATAGTTGCAAGTATTACAATAACAGCAAAACTACCGAAATAAATACTGAGAACTCTATAGTTTTTTCGATGATATTTTAATCCATAAAATAATACATAGATACCGAGTAAATACATAAAGTAGGCCACGTATGTAGGCATACCGGCAACCAGCATAGAAAACAATACAACTACACCTAATAACAGATAGTTGATAGAAAATTTTTCTGTCAATACGTCCATGACTAAGAATAACAGTGGAGCTAACATTGTAACATCAGAGTGTGGCCACCCTTGCCACATAACCATAGTTGAGGAACCACTGTACACTAATGCAGAAAAAAGAGCACTTACTTGTCGCGTTCCATATCTCCTAAGTAATGCATACATTGTACCAAATGCAATACTTACTTTTACGATTGAAATTGCTATTTGAGCAATTTCTAATGGTAAAAGATAAAAATAATTCATAAAGAATAAATAAATACTCATGCTTTGAGGCATGCCAATACCTATATTTGATAACCAAAAGGTAAAAATACCTTTATGTATAGATGAAAAAGCAATAGGAAGAACATTATCAGCCGGATCAGATAGCCACGGCCCTATAACTTCTTTTCGTAACGAATCAAACGGCTGAAATACGTACATCAAATTCGTATAAGTAAAAGTCACATCTTGAAAAAAATTTTTTTGATAAATCATCAATAAATAGATAATCAATATCGTTAAAAATTTCGACGCTCTATAACTTATCAGACTTTTATTTTTCATGGGATCCCTTCCTAATAATTGAAGGAATAGACATGTATCGTCTACTCCTTCAATTTTTACTTTTTAACTTTATATTTGGAGATAGTTGCCGTGAGAAGTTTTACAAAACCATAACAATTAATTACGTAAAAAATTTGAAGTACTGGAACAGCTCCGCTAGTGTAAAAATACAATCGGTTCATGGTATCTCCACTTACCCACGAATAAGCCCATGAAACACCAATTAATAATATGAAGTAAGAGGCTATTAGACCAAGATTGATAATTGAAATACCAAAGAAATGCTCTTGAAAATTTCTATTAAATAAGCAAAAAATGAAATAAAGCATACCTATTAAAGATGTTACGATTAATGTCCATACTGTTCCTCTATAGAGGTTAATAATAAAATTGACTCGTGGAATCATTTTTGTAATAGGTCGATTGTAGATACTTTGTTCTGAACTGACCGGATAATTTAAAGGTGAGTTTATTAGCATTTCGATTTCCCGAACCTTACTTGAATCACCGTTTACTGCCCGAATATCTTCATTGATAAAGTAATTTTCATAAAATACGGTTTGTTTGGTTGAGTATAAAACTTTAGGTATTACATTATTAATAATATCTGCTGATGTTTTAGCTGGTGCGGAGGATGATATTGCGATTCCTTTTGTTCTTTTTTTCAAACTTCCATCCTCAAATGCTACACTTAACTCTTTATGCACTTTTTTATAAAAGTTATTTGTAGCAACAGCCCCTCTAACTTGTTTACCATCAACAATAACATATGGCTTATATCCTAAACCCGCTCTCTCAACTGCAAGTCTCATCAACCAAACAATCTTACCACTGAAAATTTCTGCTTGACCCTCACTATCCACTTTAGTCGTTAGTGTCGAGTTATCTATGTAGAATGAATCAAATTGTTCCTCAAGTTTTTTAAGAGTAGGTGATACTTCGAACGCTTGCCTTAGTGCATCTTCATGCACCCATACATATTCTTGATTTGTCCCATCATCAATAGCAATTAAGTCTGTGATTACATTTCTAAAATAAGTTTCGGTATGATCATTTACAACTGCAACACCATAAACTTCTTTATTTTTTTGACTTAATAATGAGGTAAAACTATACAAAATGAGAAATGGAATCAAACAAGCAATCATTCTAATAATTCTTTCAGAAAAACTTTTTTTTTCAAATAAAATAAATAAGCAAGTAATCAATAGCGCACCAAAGAAAAAAGGCTTAAGCCAAATAGCATCTTCTCTTAAGTATGAAAAGATGAAAAATGATATACCACTTAATATCCCCCACATATATAGAATAGGTTGGCATTTATTTCGATATAAGTACAGACCAATTAACGAAGCAATTACCAACAGTACCAAAGGACTCAATAACGCATCTCTATAAAGACGAAATCCAAATTTTTTATCTAACATTACCGGTGAATATAGTAAAAAAACATAGGTAAAAGAAAGATAGTATTTATTTTTTATAATTGGGAAGATTGCTAGAATGAAAATCAGTATTGATACAATATAAAAACCAATTAATGCAATAGGATATGAAAGTCCTACCTTGTTAACAAAGACATAGAAAAAAGAATACATCGGATTTTTAACTAACGTTATTGAATTATAATCGCCAAACCATTTACCTTTTAGTATATTAATTGCCTGATTGACAAAAACATGCTCATCAACCCCGCCACCTACATACGTTACTGGCAAAATTTTCATTTGGATAACAAAACGGCCCAAAGTAAGAATTAATAAAATGAAAAATAAGATTATACTAGAATAATTTTTTTTAATGCTACACACTTCAATTCTCCTTGTTTTTCTTATTTTCACTGTCATAATCAAATTTTCGAAGTCTAAACTGAATATCTTCAAGAATTTTTCTATTAGCAGAGATCATATCTCCTTGTAACCCAATAACAAAGGTTTGAAATCCTATCATCATTAACGTGCTAGAAAGGATTAATGATTGTATATGTCCCCCACCCGTTCCCTTAATTAAAAATGTTAAGAATCTTACCCCAATTAATGCACCAATTAAAAAAATAATCCCACCTAAAATTGAAAAAAATATTAGTGGTTTGTACATCATGAATGCTCGTAAAATGGTGAGCATCGATTTTTTCACATAACCAAACATGCTGCTAAACAATCGTGATGGACGTAATTCTTCATTTGTTCTAATTGGAACAGAAGTCATTGCTATTTTGTTACGTCCAGCCTGTACAATAGTTTCAAGAGTATAAGTGTATTCATTAAACACATTCAATTTCATAGCAGCATCCCTACTATATGCTCTAAATCCACTAGGTGCATCCGGAATATCAGAGTTTGAAGCTTTTCTAACAACCCAACTACCAAATTTTTGAAGTTTCTTTTTTAATGGGGAAAAATGTTCTGTCTGCATAATTGGTCTCTCACCTATGACAATGTCAGACTTACCTTCAATAATTGGTCGAACCAATTTTTCAATATCCTGACCATTATATTGATTATCTGCATCTGTGTTCACAATTATATCAGCACCATTACGCAAACTAGCATCCAATCCTGCCATAAATCCTTTAGCTAATCCCTTATTTGACTTGAAATTAACAACATAGTTTACTCCCCATTTTTTAGCAACTTCTACAGTATTATCTTTACTACCATCGTTAATAATCAAAACTTCTATTTTATCAATTCCTTTAATGTGTTTCGGCAAGTCATTTAAAGCTATTTCTAATGTATCAGCTTCATTATAACAAGGTATTTGTATAATTAGTTTCATATTTATCTCCTTAATAATAAATTGGTCAATCGCTAAATAATTCTATCATTATTAATATGATATTTCAATATTGTCTAGCTATTGATTTTTTGAATTACAAGAAACATGATAAATTTTAGCTTAATCCAGTATTTTATCATATTTGTCTTTATTTTGTTGAATTCAAAATTGTAACTAACCATGCTTTGCCTTTTTTCAAATATTCCATCTGTTAATAAATCAATTTTTTCTACTTGTTTTAAAATATTTTGATACATCGCCCTTGAAGTGTAAATTTCATTTGCAATCTCCGAATAATCTAGAGCCCTTTTTTTATATTCAAAAAAGTGATCAATAGTTTGAGTAATAATTTCAATCAAATTATCTTGAACGCCTAACTTATATACACTACCTTTATGAAAAATTTCATATGCTGTCATAAATCCATCATTATCAGAAATAATAACCGGAATACCATTTAATAAACACTCTACATAGACTAGTCCAAATGTTTCATTTGCAGAAGTCAGCACACAAATGTCACTATCTTCAACCTCTGTCCAAGGATTCTCTTTAATTCCAAGAAAAAAAACATTATGAATGTTATTTCCCTTTATATAGTCTTGACACTCTCTAAGGTATACTGGATCATTATCTCCAATAAATTTCAACTTCATAGATGGATATCGATTTTGAATCTTTCTGAATGCCTTTATTAACTCTAATTGGTTTTTTCTCCTTGTGATTTTACCAATGGAAAAAAGAGCATTTGGTTTATTTCCACCCTCAATATTTAACAATTTTGAATCAGAATTTAACTCAACATATGGATAAAAACAATCAACTTGTTTATCCAAAAATAATTTGTTTAGCTCCTTATTAAGTTTCCCCCCCACAGAAAAAATTTTTTGTGATAAGCGAGTTATTTCAGGAATATATTGCTTGTAATAGGCAAATTCATTTTCAGGATATTCATGTATTAACCAAAAATGGGGTACCATTAGTTTTTTTGCTGCATATGCCCCCAAAAATACGTTAGCTGTGTTTGAAATCACTAAATCAACTTTTTCATCAATCATAATTTGCAACAGTTCTCTATAATTTGACTCATAGTAAAAATTGATATCTTTTTGTGATACCCCTTTTGTAACTGGTGCGTTAGGCCACCACCATTTTAAAACATCCATCCGTATAGTTTTAATATTTGCTTTAGTCATTTTTTTTTCATAATTACGTTGACTATGTCTATAAGATTTTGGAAAAACATTTATTACATTATGTCCATCCTCAACTAATTGTCTCATCAAAAAGAAAATTGAGACTTCAGCACCATTTTCTAACGTTCCAGTCGGGGAAATAAATAAGATTGTTTTCATCTTTTGAACTCCCTTGCGATAAATCGTGTCAATTCATCTTCGTGTCTTGTTGTTTGGCATTCATTTTTTACGTATTGATAAGCTGCTTGTCCAATTTTTTTTCGATATTCAGGGAAATCTATTAGTTTTTTTAATTGAGTGGTCCAATCTTTTTGCACCAGAATACCTGTTTCTCCAGATTGGATCATTTCTCTGAAAGCACCGATATCACTTGCAACTGTTGCCACTTTTAGGAGGGATGCTTCTATCCACTTAATTTCCGATTTACATTCATTAAAAATAGTCTCCACTAAAGGTGCTAAATTAATATCAATGCCTTTTATAAATTCAGGTAATTTTTGCCACGGCACAAAATCATGAATTTCAATGCGGTCGCGATAATTATTCAATTGCTCAGGAATATCCAGGTATCCTACAATCACTAATTTTATTTCCGAGTACGACTCGAAAAGTTCGACTAAACTATCTACAATTAATAAAAAATTTTCGTTATGCGTAATAGAGCCAGAAAAGTAGCCTAAGATAATTTCTCTTGGATGTTCTTTTCCCGACAAAACAGATTCAGAGGTGACTATTAAATCATGGCTTGCTAGATTTCTATTAATAAAAACAGGCTTTTGAAAGGACTGCATCGTCTCTTTTAATTTTTTAGTACTGACAATAATTCCATCGGTTAAAAGAAGCATGCTTCGATAAGAAGAAACTGTTTTATCATATTTACTTTTCTCAAAAAGAGACAAAGATTGTACATAAGATAACTGATTAGTATATTCAGTATCAATAATCAAATCATCCAATTCGTACAAAACGGGAACCCCCATTATTTTTGCTCGATCACAAAGTTCCTCTAAAAAAGGTGTTTTTATCGCCCTATAAATAATAATTATAAAACAGTTTACACAAGATTCAATGTTACATTCCATAAGTGAATTGACTATTACCTTATATCCTAAAGTTTCTAACTGTTCTTTTTTATTTTGAACACGATATCTATTTAACTGTGGAATAGAGTCATTTGTTCCATCAATAATAACAATATGCTTTTTATCTAAAAATGATGTACGATAAACCTCATCAATTAACTTTACAGGGTAGTTAGTGGAATGATTAACAAATTCTACTAACTTTTTAAATCGAAAGTCCTGTTTCTCCCCCATCCATTTCAGATACAACTCACTCATTTGCTTAATAGCGGTCGTTTTTATGAAAGGGACATTATCTTTTTTAACAAGTATAAGAGGATGCTTAAACATTGCAGTATCTTCTGAACATCTGGAATAGGAACTACTACGAAAACCTCTATCTTCAAAATATTTTGTAAATCTTGTCTCGTGAAATGCTATGGCTTCATTCCTTGTAGTAGTTTTCATTAATGTGTTCCAATATTCTTCGAAACATGGATCTTTTAATAAAGTGTGGTTAATTGCTAAAAAATAAGTTTGCAAATGAACTGGAATATAACCATAGATATTTTTTTTTGTAAAATCCCATTGTTTTTCCCCATATGCAATACCCCAAAAGTCTACTCTTCTTTGTTTCATCGTATCCAACATTGGTTGAATGGGAAACAGTGGACCAATCAATGTATCATTAACTAAAAACAAAGTTTCATAAGTGGCTAAGATGTTAAAACTAATTTTCTCCATCGCATATTTAAAAGCGGCAACATCATATCCAACATTTCTTCTTACATAAACAATTCCATATCTCTTTAGTATTTTTATTTCTTCATCTTGAAGTTGCCCGTTAACAACAATGAAAATTTGATCAAATGAGCGTACTATTTGATCTAAAAAATATTGTTTATATCGGTGCAACTTTCCATCCTGTGCATAAATAACATAGATTAAACATGTTTGATTCCCAATCGATTTTTTTTGAGGATTCATTTTTTTTTTTGCTCGATTGTACCAATGCTTAAAAGAATATCGAGGGGCAAGTTTTAATTTTATTTTTCCTCTAAGATTCTCTATGCGGTTTTTTAATAAATTAGGATGTTGTATTAATTGTTTTTTGTAGTAAATCCCCATTGAAATAAATAAATCAAATTTTTTTAACATATCACATCTTTACTCCTTTTAAAAATAAAGACTCCTAAAATAGGAGTCTTTATTCACTATACCACAAACCATTTCTCCTCAGAATCCCACTGCTTGAAATCCGTTCGCTCTTTTGCATGTTATTTTTAGGTGGAACAATTACAACAGGTGAATTTTCACTATTTGAAAATAATAGTGGCTCATCATCTTCTCCACGCACCGCTACATTTAATTTCAATTTACACTGATTGATTTCCGACAAATGGCATGAATAACGGAAATAATGACTTCCCATCCCCGATGTTTTATAATTATAGGAATTATCGTTATACATCCATACATTTCTATCAATGTCAGTCAATGAGAACGCTAAATAGGTTTCTATATCCTTATCTAAGTCGTAAGTCACTTCAAATTCAACTAGTTTTTCATCATTTAGCAATACATCAGAAAGCAGGTTGACTTGGAGATTTTTTACCGGCACGACTTGCTCATCCTTATTATCCAAATCAACTACTTCTTCATCAATTTCAATTTGCCCGTTTTCACTTTGGGTAGCTTGTTCAATAACCGTAGCGGAACCTTTAGCCGTAACATTTTTCAATGAGTATTCATTAGCAACTTCATCTGGTGATCCAATAATCTTTATCTTCCCTTGATCAATCATTACTGCTTTATTACAATACTTTCGAACAGCTTCCATAGAATGAGTAACTAGAATTATTGTCTTGTCAGCTTTTTTTGCTTCCATAAAGTAATCATTGCACTTTCTTTGAAATGCTTCATCACCTACTGCAAGTACTTCATCTAAGACTAAAATATCACTTTTAGCTTGAATTGCGACCGAAAAAGCCAGTCTTACTTGCATACCACTTGAATAGTTTTTTAATTTTTGATTCATAAAATCATGTAACTCAGCAAAATCCACGATATCTTGATACATATTATCAATCTCTTTAACAGAGAATCCTAACAAAGCTCCATTTAAATAGACATTTTCTTTGCCTGTTAATTCATTATTAAATCCAACACCCAATTCAATAAACGATACTAATTTGCCATTTATTTCAACATTTCCAGCTTCAGGTGTATAAATTTGAGAAATTATTTTTAAAAGAGTTGATTTTCCACTACCATTTCTACCAACAATCCCAAAAAAATCGCCTTTATTGACTTCAAATGAAAGATCTCTTAAAACTTTTTGTTCTCTATACCCTTTTACACCTTTAAAATAATTGACAATCGTCCGTTTTAAACTTGTCGTTGATTCAACTGGCAAATGAAACGATTTACTCACATGGTTCACTTTTACTGCAATTTGATTTTTCATTATATCGTCTCCGCAAATTTTTTCGAATGTTTATTAAAATATAAAAAACCCACAAATAAAATAAGGAATGGTAAAAAATAGGGAATAAGCGCAATTGGCTTAGTATTTATAATTTCCATAGTAGTAATATTCACTGGACTAGTTAACAAATGACGCATATCTTGTACGATTTGAGCCATTGGGCTGAGCATCATTAACTTTGCATAAAATGGACTTTGATTGATTACTAAACTTAAAGGATAGATAATTGGGGTCATATACATACCGATTTGTAATATCACTTCCCAAATCGGACCAATATCCCTAAATTTCACGTATATAGTTGCTAAAATAAATGCAACACCTAATGAAAAAGCATACAGTTCAATTAATAAAAGTGGGGTCACAAAAGCATATTTTGAAATATCTACTCCATTTATCAAACTAAAAATGAACACAATGACCAAATTAATTAGCAGATTTATGAAAGCATTAATAGAGACTGCAATTACCACAATATGAGTAGGAAAACTTAATTTTCTTAATAAATCGCCCTTCGAAACAATAGACATCATACCCAAGTTTGTTGTTTCTGTAAAAAATTGCCATAATACCATTCCCAATAACATCGCAACTGCAAAATGTGGTACATCTGCGCCGAATTTTAGGAATCGTATAAAGACAATGTACATCACAGCGAACAACATTAAGGGTTTTAAGACTGACCACAAATAGCCTATCGCACTCCCTTGATAGCGCAATTTAAAATCGGTCTTTACCAATTCGTTTAATAATATTCTATTCTTTTTTTCAAACACAAGTCTTAACCCCTTATTTTTTAATTACAATCAAAAGTAGTATACATGAAATTGCAAAATTCAACAATTACATCTTGTATTTTATCAATAAAACCGACTTACTTCATCATGAATTAAGCCGGTTTTATTATTTCTTATACTTTCGTTTTTAAGGTAGAAAAAGGATTAGAATTCAAATCAAAATTTGGATTATATGCGGGGTCATTCTCTAATATTTCTCGGTGCCTTCTCTTCATTCTTTCTATTTCACCTTTAAATCGTTCTTGTTTTTCGGGTGTGTCCTCATACCCTCTTGATTTTGACTCAAAATGGTAAAGTTCTGCCTTATGCGCCCAGACATTTCTTTTTCCTAACTCATAAATTCTGATACATAAATCAACATCATTAAAAGCAACTTCAAACGTTTCGTCAAATCCGTTAACTTGTTCAAAAATATTTTTGCGAACCATTAAACAAGCCGCAGTGACAGCCGTGTAATTATAATCAGTATAAAGTCTGCTAAAATAACCTGGTTGTTCCTTTGTCGCATTTAAAAATGCGTGACCAGCAACTCCACCTACTCCCAAAACAACACCACCATGTTGGATTGTATCATCAAAATACCATAATTTAGCACCAACACAACCATATTCTGGATATTGTGCAAAACCTAGCATCTCTTGAATCCAGGTTTTTGTAATTACGCTTGTATCATTATTCAGAAACAATAAAAATTTACCTGAAGCTTCTTGTGCAGCTAAGTTATTGATTTTTGAATAATTAAAAGGAATATCAATAACTACGCAACTAAACCTTTCACCTAATCGTTTCTTATACAAATCATATAAGTCATTCATTTTAGGGTCATCACTGCCATTATCGGCTAGAATAATTTCGTAATTTTTGTAACTAGACTTCTCAATGATAGAATCTATACATTTTTTTACATCGTCATATCCATTTTTTGTTGGTATAATGATGCTAACTAGAGGATGATCAATAATTTTATAGCTTATATCATATAACCCTGGATATTTTCCTAAAGAAACGCTTGCTTCTCTCTTTCTTCTTTTTAAAGCATCGCTAATAGCTAATAAACCTCGTTCACTTGCATAATCTTTCTCACTCATCTCAAGTGCTGTTGATCCTTGAATAGCACGCCAATGATACAACACTTTAGGAATATGATAAATTGTATCTCTTTGTACTCTCTCTACATATCTTAAAACAAAGTCATGATCTTGCGCTCCTTCGTATCCTTTTCTGAAACCACCAATTTCTCTACTTATGTCTGTCCGATAAACACCTAAATGAGAAATATAATTTTGATTCAGCAATAAGTCAGGAGACCATTGCGGTTTGAAATGTGGGTCAAAACGTTCGCCGTTTTCATCAATTTTATCTTCATCACTATAAATGAGAGTAGCTGAAGGATGATCGTTAATAATCTTGACAACTTCAAATAGTGCATTGGAAGCCAATTCATCATCATTATCTATTAATGCTATAAATTCACCTTGTGCTAATTTTAAAGCTGAGTTTGTTGCCTCAGAAATATGACCATTTTTTTCTCTAAAAATCACTTTAATTCTATCTGATTTTTCCGATAAAATTTTCAAAGTTTCAATCGTTTCCTGATTAGTAGATGCATCATCTCCAATACAAATCTCCCAATTTGTATATGACTGGTTTTCAATTGATTGGATGCATTTGATTAACCATTTTTTCTCAACATTGTATACAGGAATTAGTATAGATATCAACGGATTCAAATCAAATGATTTTCTACTATCAGTTTCTTTTGATTCAACTTCAGCAATCCATCTTTTGTAGTTAGTTTCTTTCAAATCAGAATTGCTTTTAAAAGAAGACTTAAAATGTTTTAAAATAAAATCTTTTCCTCTTCTTAAGGGAAACGTTAGCATTCGTCCAAATTTCCAACTGCTCGAATGAACAATACTCATGTACAATGCATCCAAATTTTTATACTCTTCTTTTAAATCCGCAAGTTGTTGCATCAACGAATCATTCTCATTATTTAAAGAATCAACCAATCTTGTTTTTTTCGTTAACTCGTCTTTATTAAATTCAATTTTTTGTTTTTGTATGACATTTAACTTCTTTTCATGCAAAAATTGGCTAGCTAAATCCTTATACCACTGACTTACCATTAAAGTTGCTGTATTTTTATGTTCAGGGTATTTTGATAGGACATAAATATAAGTATCGAACCAACTTACTCTTTTTTTTATACTTTCGCCACGATTTCCTATAGAGTTAGGTAAAATACGATAATTTATATATAAGTTTTTAACTTTTACAGCCCTAGCACCGTCCATAATTAAACTTAAAAAAAAGTCATAATCTTGCATAAATTTTCTATTTAAATACATATCAAAGCGATGATTTTTCAAAATAGATACTCTAAATAAAGAACACGTATCAATATAATTTACTGTTAAAAGTCTATCAATTGAGAACTCAGGAACCTCATTTATTATTTCACCTGTCATAGCACTTGATAGGGAACAATAAGCTATGTCAGCTTCGCTATTACCCAACGTGCTAAGAGATAAAGAAATATGATTTGGCTCTAAATAATTATCGCTATCAACCAGTAATATGAACTGCCCAGTCGCTAAATCAAGGCCTTTATTTCTCGAGAAACAAGCACCAAAATTTTCTTGATTTATAAATAACGTATCCTTATATGGATTTTTTTTCAATGTTGATTCTATAACTTCTGCCGAGTTGTCTGTTGAACCATCATTTATTATTATTAACTGTATATTTTGATAGGATTGGTTATAGATACTCTCTAGACACTGCTTTATGTATTCTTCATGGTTATAGCAGGTTACTATAACTGAAACTTTATCCATAAATTGAAAACCTCTTCCTTTGTTATTCATCATGCATGATTCATATAATATAATACTTGAATACATAATGAGTATAAAGTTTGTTTTCAGTGCGGTCAAATTTAATTTGATTCATTCTGGAGAATCAAGTAGAATTGGTATCGATACTGAATAGGAAAGTTGGTAAATATGAAAATCGAGAAAAAGAATCTACTCAAATATTTGGGCAATATAGTGACCGTTCTTGCAATTATTTTTGTGTTCAAGCAATTGTTTTCAAATGGATTGGATTATCACAGTATTTTTAAGAGCAAGAATATCCTTCCTGTTGTTATTATCGTAATCGTACAAGCAATCATTGTCGCAACAAATACGTATCCCTGGAAAAAAATTGTTGAAATCTTATCAAATAAAAAATTACCATATAAAGAAACTGTTACAATTTATGTGAAATCAAACTTAATGAAATATGTTCCAGGAAATGTTTTTCAATATGTAGGTAGAAATGAATTAGCTATGAATCAAAATATATCACACTTAAAAGTTGCCACTGCTACTATTATAGACGTAGCAATGACTGTTTTATCAGCAATGGCTATTTCCTTAGTATTTTTGTATGATTATATTTGGAAATTCATGTCTACCTTCACAAATATATGGTTTTTGTTGATACTCTTTATTTTTTTTGTATTAGTATTATACGTTTTAATTGTTATTTTCAAAAAAAATATTCTACAATTTCTTTCGAACAATCAAGATATATTTAAAAAAAAGAACATCCATGTTTTAATTAAGTGTTTTTTTTATTACGTATTTGTTATGCTAATTTCAAGTTTAATGTACATGCTTGTTTTCACTTTTATACTAGATCAGCATGTGACAACTACCCTTTTCTTTAAATTATTTTCAGCTTATACCCTATCTTGGCTTGTTGGTTTCATAACTCCCGGAGCACCAGCCGGTATAGGTATTAAAGAAGCTGTTATGGTAGGTGTCACAGGTGGATTAGTGAATCAATCAACTATTGCTTTATCTATGATTGTATTACGTGTTTTAGCAACTTTTTCAGATGTTCTTGCTTTTCTAATTGTTATATTATTATCTTCAAAAAAGAAACAGGTGGCTAAATGAATTCATTACCTTTTATTGAATCAATAACGAATAAAGACGTTTTATTTGTCTCAACAAAAAATATTGACTATATTCGAAATACGCAAGAAATTGAACTTCTATCAAGTACAGCAAAATCGATTAAAATTATTGCTTCAAAGAAGAAAAATTACTTTGCTCGATTATGCTATGTCTACTGGCATTTCTCCCTTGCCTTGATTAAAAAAAATTTTGACTGTCTATTTATAGGATTTGCCCCACAATTACTTTTTCCATTTATTTATTTTTTTCCAAAAAACAAGTTAATTATCATGGATTTTTTTATTTCCTTTTATGACACGTTAGTCGATGATCGAAAGAAATTTAAAGATGGAAAATTTATTAGTAACGTACTTAAGAAAATCGATGCTTTAATAATTCATAAAGCAGATATTGTTATTGCTGACACAAATGCTCATAAAAAATACTTTTCGTTAACCTTCCATTTTCCAGAAGAAAAAATTGAGGTACTATACATCGTTGCAGATACATCAATTTACAAAGCAAAACCTAGACCTAAAAATAAACGGTTCGAGGTAATATATTTTGGTAGCATTCTACCAGTTCAAGGAATAGAAATTATTCTGGATGCAATGAAATTATTATCCAAAGATAGTTCCATACATTTTACAATTATTGGTCCAATCAGCAAAAAATTGCAAATTAATCAGGACAATTTTCCTCAGACATCATTTATTCCATGGCTTTCTCAAGTTGAATTAGCAAATTTAATTAATCAATCTGATTTAGCTCTTGCCGGCCATTTCAGTTCCACTGTTGGCAAAGCAAAAAGGACAATTGCTGGAAAAACATATATTTACAAAGCAATGAACAAACCTGTTATACTTGGAAATTCTCCTGCAAACCATGAGTTATTTAAGCCTGATTCATCCAATATTTATGTTGACTTAGGCAATTCTACTGAATTAGCTCGTGCGATAGTAGAACAAGCTAAGTTATTCTACCGTGTTTGAACTTTATACAGAAAACAGCTTCAACTTCACTATATATAATGAAGTTGGAGCTGTTTTCTCTCTTACTATTTTTTTAAAGACTCGCCAACATCATCTTCAATGCCTCTTCCCATGTAGGTATCACAAACCCAGTGGCTTTTGCTTTACTTAGATCCATCACTGAATACTGAGGGCGGTGCGCTTTTTGTGGGAATTGGTCGCTAGTGACCGGTTGAACATCGACATCGGTGTCTTTCAAGATTTCTTTGGCAAATTCATACCACGTACAAGCATGGTCGTTTGATAGATGATAGATACCATAGGGAATCTTTTCTTCTGTGGCAAAGGTCATAAATTCAGCTAAGGTACGAGTCCAGGTTGGCCGGCCATATTGGTCATTCACCACAGTCAATGTTGGGTGGGTTTGCGCCAATTTTTGCATGGTAAAGACAAAGTTATGGCCATACTTTCCGAAGACCCAAGAAGTACGAATGATATAATACTTGCTCATGTATCTTTGCACAGCTTTTTCACCTGCTAATTTTGTGCGTCCATATTCATTTAATGGATTTGTTGGTGCATCGGTTGCGTATTCTCCATCTTTTAATGTGCCATCGAAAACATAATCCGTACTAATGTAAACGAGCGTTGCCCCCACTGCTTCCGCTGCTTTGGCGACATTTTCCGTGCCAGTCACGTTGACTAACTCATCTAATTCTTTTCCTTCATCTTCTGCTTTGTCTACAGCTGTATAGGCGGCACAGTGATAAATTACTTTTGGTTGAATTTCTTTGATTTTGGCCATAGTTGCTGCTGCATCCGTAATATCCATTTCGTGAGAATCAGTTGTAATATAGTCTTTTCCTTGTTCGTCTAATAAATGGCGCAACTCAGTACCAAGTTGCCCATTTCCACCTGTTAATAAAATCATGGTTTGTCCTCCTCTTATCCGAAAGAAAGGCAGGATGCGTCCTGCCTTTCAAGTGTGTATCCACGTTAACGCGATTTCACGTTTATTGACCGTTTTTGGCGTAATTTGCTTCAACGGCATCTTTTTCTGCTTTCCACCAATCTTCATGGTCTTGATACCATCGAATTGTATCAGCTAAGCCATCATGGAAATTTGTGAACTGTGGTTTCCATCCTAATTCTTCTCTTAGTTTGGTTGAATCAATCGCATAGCGTAAGTCATGTCCCGCACGATCTTTTACATGATCATAGGCATGTTTGTCTTGTCCCATTAATTCTAAAATTAATTCCATCACTGTTTTGTTGTCTTCTTCGCCGTCAGCACCGATAAGATACGTTTCTCCTATTTTGCCTTTGGTTAAAATCGTCCACACGGCAGAAGAATGGTCATTGGTGTGAATCCAGTCTCGGACATTTTTTCCTTCGCCATACAATTTTGGTCGAATCCCGCTTAAAACATTGGTGATTTGGCGTGGGATAAATTTTTCGATATGTTGATATGGGCCATAGTTATTTGAACAATTTGAAATGGTTGCTTGTAACCCAAATGAACGTACCCAAGCTCGAACCAATAAGTCAGAACCTGCTTTGGTCGATGAATAGGGACTTGATGGATTATAAGGTGTTTTGGCGGTGAATTTTTCACCTGGGCCATCGCCATGTCCTGGCAAGTCTTCTCGTAATGGTAGGTCGCCATATACCTCATCCGTGGAAACATGATGGTAGCGTACATTGTACTTACGACAAGCTTCTAATAAGGTATACGTTCCAACAATATTCGTTTGAACAAAAGGAAATGGATCTTTCAATGAATTGTCGTTGTGCGATTCAGCCGCATAGTGGACGACAGCATCTGTCTGTTTAACCAATTGATCAACAATTTCTGGATCGGCAATATCTCCGACAACTAGCTCCACTCGGTCAGCAGGAAGGCCAGCTAAATTTTCTTTATTTCCAGCATAAGTTAGTTTATCAAGTACCGTTACATGAACATCTGGATGGTTATTTACGACATAGTGGACGAAGTTTGAACCGATAAAGCCTGCGCCACCCGTTACAATAATATTTTTCATGGTATTCTCCTTAGATTTCTCCATAAACAAATGGATTTTCTGCTTCAAACTCTTTCAAGGTTGGGTGATGTTTGTCTTTTTCAGATAAAATAGCTTTGGACTGGTCAATTGGCCACGTAATTGCTAATTCAGGGTCATCAAAGGCAATGCCTCCATCTGCCTCTGCGTTGTAGTAGTTGTCACATTTGTATAAAAAGTGAACATTATCTGTCAAGGTCACAAAGCCATGTGCATATCCTTTGGGTACTAGCAATTGACGGTGATTAGAGGCTGATAAGATATAGCCTTCCCATTCTCCGTAAGTTGGACTGCCTTTACGAATATCCACAATCACATCAAGAACTGCGCCTGTTACCACACGAATTAATTTGGTTTGCGCTGCTTGTCCTTTTTGAAAATGTAAGCCACGAAGGACTCCCGGTTCCGTTGAAAGGGAATGATTGTCTTGAATGAAGTTAAAGTCGATGCCGGCTTCTTTAAAGTCTTTATCTGAATAGCTTTCAGTAAAGAACCCGCGATGATCGCCAAAAACGGCCGGTTCAATAATTTTGACATCTGTTAATTTTGTGGCTGTAACTTTTAATTTTCCCATGAGTCTCCTCCATGTACCAGTCGTAATAAATATTGACCGTATTGATTTTTCTTAAGCGGTTGGGCAAGTTTTGCCAATTGTTCCCGATCAATGTAGCCCATGCGGTAAGCAATTTCTTCTAAACAAGCCACTTTCAAATTTTGTCTTTTTTCAATGGTTTCAATAAAAGTTGAAGCTTCCAGGAGTGATTCGTGCGTTCCGGTATCTAACCAAGCAAAGCCACGCCCCATGACCTCAACTGATAAGTCACCACGTTCTAAATAGGCTTTGTTCACATCCGTAATTTCTAATTCACCACGATCGGATGGTTTGATGTTTTTGGCAATTTCCACGACATCATGATCATAGAAATACAGGCCAGTAACTGCAAAATTTGATTTTGGTTTTGCTGGCTTTTCTTCAATTGATAAGGCATGCATTTCTTCATCAAATTCAACTACACCAAAACGTTCTGGATCATTCACATGATAACCGAACACGGTTGCGCCTTTTTCCTTCTGTGCTGCTCGTTGCAACATTTTTGATAAGCCGCCGCCATAGAAAATATTATCTCCTAAAACTAAACAGACGCTATCATCGCCAATGAATTCTTCACCTAAGATAAACGCTTGTGCTAATCCATCTGGGCTAGGTTGTACCTTGTATTCGATATGAATACCTAAGTCGTGTCCATTGCCAAATAATTCTTCAAAGCGTGGTGTATCATCCGGTGTTGAAATAATTAAGATTTCTTTAATTCCAGCCAACATTAAAATTGACATTGGGTAATAAATCATTGGTTTGTCATAAATAGGCATCAACTGTTTTGAAGTGGCACGGGTTAATGGGTACAAACGTGTTCCCGATCCCCCTGCTAAAATAATTCCTTTCATACATAAGCTCCTTTATTTTTTGGCATCTCACTTGCTATTTTACCGATAATTGTCACGAAAAAAAACCCTTTTTTTATTTTTTCCTCGATTTTCGACCGACATATGCCCAAAACAAATGCCAACGCCAACGAAACTTTTGGGTAAAAGAAGCCGTTGTGGCAATTTCACTGACATTATTTGCGTGCCGGCGATAATACGTAAGTGGTTCCTTTAAAAGATACACGTTTTTGTCCGCAAGCATCCCAAGCCACATATCATGCATTGGAATGTTTGGCGGAAACGGCAAAGCTTTGTCTCGAAGTTGTGAGGTGATGGCCATCCCTGCACCGATAAATCCATTTTTTATTAACGTTTGCCATTTACCAACTTTTACTTGTCGCAAGGCAAAATAGGAAGGATGAATGATCGTTCCTTGATCATCCACAATGGCTAAATCAGCCAGGACAATTTGGACGTCTGGGTGACTGTCAAATGCTGCAAGCATGCTTTTGACACGATTTGGTAGCCAATAATCATCTTGATCGGCCAAGAAAAGAATGTCCCCTCGTGCTTTGCTTAGGACAAACGCGACATTGGCAATTACCCCTTTTTGGGGCCCGTCGAACAAATGAATTCGTGCATCCTGTGCTTCAAATTGCTGCAGTAACGTTCTTGTACCATCGCTTGACCCATCGTCCGAAATTAAGACTTCATCTTCAGGTTGTAACTGCTGGAGGATACTGGTCAATTGTTGATCTAGAAAGCGCTTGCCATTGTAAGTCGTCATACAAACTGAAATCATTTCCTCTTCCTCCGCAAATTTTGATAACTTTTCCATGTGGCACGCCAAATCGAACGATTGCCAACGGATAAAAACTGTTTAATTGTTCGCCGCTGCAATTGCTGCAAATGACGTTGCTTCTTTTCTATCTCCACTTCTGTATAATAGCGTGTCTCGGCTGCTAAAATCGATTGATAACGTTCCATGGTCATGGTTTGATAATGAAGAACGGAAAGGTCATGTTCTAAACAAATAGGGAGTACCTCTATCTCTTTGTGATGAACATGCACTTGATAAAACAACCAATGATCCAAAAAATCTAACGGAAATTCTAACGAAAAACCACCTATTTTTTTTAAAAAACTGACTCGCCAAACACTCGCTGAATTGATTGCCATTACCCGACGATTGGTTACCCCAATTGGAGGGCAATGCCAATTGCGATCAATGTAGGTATCGGCTAATAACGGAGAAATTTGTTTTTGGTTGGCAAACATTTGCGGAACCCGACAAACAACTTCGTCTAAAGGTTGTTTATCTGCGAGAATAGCCGCCAGATAATCCTCTGTAAGCGTGGTATCTTGATCAAGTAAAACCAACCACTCATGATGATGCTTGCTGGCTTCTGCCAGTGCCAGGTTATACGCTGGCGCTAGTCCTGGATTTTCAGGATACTGTTGATAAGTAATGTTGGCTTCGCCGACTATTGGGACGTCCTTTATTTCAGGGCTATTGTCAATAATTAGTAAATGATTTTCTGGATGTTCTTGCAAAAAGGTACTCAGTAGTTTGTTACTGGCCACAGCTGGCCATGTTTGGCGATACAAAACGAGAACAAATTGTAAACTGGGTTTGCTCAATAGAATTTCCACCCCCATTTTCTAAAAAATTGCGCCATTGAACGCAGAAAAACCAAAAATAACTTGCCACTGCGATGGGCTCCCTTGCCATAAAGATGGGTAACAGTAGCGAACGGTGTATAGACGATTTTGTACCCAGCTTGCTCAAATCGCAAACACAAGTCATTGTCTTCAAAATACATGAAGAATTGCTCATCAAATCCGTTAATCTCTTGAAATGCCGCTAAGTTTATCGCCATAAAACAACCAGATCCCATGCGGATAAGTGAATAGCTGTGATCAGATAGATTGCGACACTCATAATCTGCCAAACGCTGATCAAATCTTTTTTTGATAAATTGAAACGGAATAAATCGTAAGGCGTAATCAAAAACAGTCAACTTGTGGCGGACTAAAAATTGCGTCGTGCCATCTTCATTTAGCACTTTCGGTGAAACAACAGCCGTTTTACGAGAAAGCGGATTGTTATAAACAAGATTGGCTAGCTCATCTAATGTCTGCCTATCAACTAAAATGTCCGGGTTACAAATCATAGCAGTTGCCCCTTTTGCGTTTCGCAACACTTGATTATGTCCATAGCCAAAGCCCCGATTTTCGGATGATTGGACGACTTTGACGAAAGAATAGGTTTTTATTCGTTCAACATAGTCTTGTTCAGATGCATTATCAAAAATAACCACTTGATAAGCAGCATCTGGTAAAAAGGAAGCAAATTGATCCAGCGTGCGAAAGATATCTTTGCTGTTATGTGTCACAATTGATATGATTATTGGTTCCATGGGGTCAATCCTTATCTTTAATTTGTCTTCTACATTCTGGTATTATACCATATTGCCCCTCTGTTCTTTTTAAAAAACGGGAAAAGAAGAAAAATTTGCAAAAACATAAGAAAAGAGTAGCGGGTCATTCTCCTAAAGATCACTTTCGCGAGAATGGGGCTACTCTTCTTCCTAGTTGTCTAACTAAAGAAATAATGCTCAGTTAACGATTTTTTGATATCAAAAATCTCTGCTTCAACAAGCGGGGTTTCAGACGCAATGGGCTTGTCAACAAGTTCGCAGTGCTCCACTTCAAAATAAATTTTGTCCGCTGTCACCTTTTGAACTTTTCCTCTGATTGCACGGTGAAATCCTTTTGGCTTCACTTCATAACGCTCACCTATTTGAATCTCTTGAATATCTTTTACCATCTAAGCATCCCTCTTTTTTTGTTTTGTCTTCTTATTAGTTTTAACATGTATTGAATAAATAGACAAGTCAATTTTGTAAAAAAAACAACATTTTCTTCTTTAAACCCCAAATAGAAGAAAATGTTGTTGGAAATTATGAACGAACCACAACCGCAAATTTTCGTTCGTCGTAAATGGCTTGGAATTTCGTTAATGGAAGCCAATAGGTGCCACTTATTGGATCTGACACATGAACTTGTTGGGTGGTTCGATCAAAACCATCGAGCGTAACAGCATGGTTGTTGTTGGCCGCTCTACCGAATGACCATTCGGCCCATCGTAATGGTTCAAAATCAATGGAGACCCAAGCAATCACGGGATTTCCTTTACCGACTTGGTCTAATAACTCATTTACGGAACAGCCTGAAATATCGCTCACTTCCCCATATGTTTGTCCCCACTTTGCTAATGGCCCCGGATAAATAGCCGTGTAGGTCCAATCGTTTTCTTCAAAAGGGCTCCCAACAAATCCCGTCTCCGGGCTTCCATTTGTTGTTTGGGGTATTTCTCTTAGAAAGGAGACTAAATCCATATTGGTTAGCTTTCCTTTAAATTGCAAAGCCTGTAGTAAAGATGCCCCTTCACAGCCAGTTGGTGCACCAAGCGCGTATTGATCGTAGTTTGTAACATTTAATACTCTAACGTTAGGAAAATCTTCATTTCTCCCGCTTTTATCCTCTTCTCTTTCAACTTGATTGTCCATTGATGCACCTTCTTTATTCCTATTTTTTCATTTGTTTGAATATAATTATTTATTTATTTTACTCTTTATATAAGCGACAACGTCTTCATTCGCTTCCTGTGCTTCCTGTTGATATTTTTCAAGCATTTTATCAGTCAACCCACTCGAGTTAACACCTGCTTGATAAAGATCCCTCCTTAGTTTTGCCACATCGGAAGAAGGATTTGTCTTGCGACTATCATCAATATCGGAACTATCAACGGTCTTTCCATCAACTGTCACTAAACTGCTCGAAGTTTCTGCACTACTAATTGATTTCTCAGTCGAACTGCTTTGGGTCTTTCCTTTTGAGTCACTTTGGCAAGCTGAAATGAACAATACCGTAAAACATAAAAGAATCAGTTTTATTTTCTTCATAAGAATTCCCCCTTCTACTTGACTGCGAAATAAGGTCGCCCAGCCGTCCAATCAATTCGATCTTTTGACGGACTATTCCACAAAGAATTCGTTGAAGCATACCCACTATAGAATTGCTTACCATAAGGATCATAGACCAATGTTTTGCCATTTGCATAAGTATGAGCCACAATCGCATGTCCAATACCAACATCCACAAACATGACGACTGCATAGCCTTTTGAGAGGTAATCATTCAATTCATTTAGACTTCGTATCATCATAATTGTTCTACCGTATGAATTCATCCCTCTTACGAAATCAATACCTGAAGCCCCAAAATATTGTTGATTGTAGCCACCATAACTGTATAATCGATTTGCTGTATCGATTGGTGTAACATTTAAGCCAAATTGACCTTTTAAAATCATCGCCATGCTGGTCGGAACACAACCTGCAGCTCCTAAATTTGCCATACCGTAATTTTTCGTTTTCCATCGCCAATCCAACTGAGAATAATAAAAAGGTGGATGGGCTAGTCGATTTTTCACTTCATCCATTGATAAGGAATAGCTAGTAGCTCCTAAAAATTGATTTTTCCCATTGTTTGTCACATACACGTGCGTATAGAATTCTCCGCTGTTTTTAAAATTGGCTGAGTCCACCGTTACTGACCAGCTGCCGTCACCATTTTTGGTACCTTTTAGCCAACGGATGTCATCTTGCCCATTGGTTTTGCTCCA
>NZ_JBHUMO010000043.1:76630-94783 GCF_042685105.1 Enterococcus camelliae
CGGATTGGCTATGGTGATTTTGATTTTTGAGTTGCTTAGTACCATTTTCGTAATGATATTGGCTGGTGGCGCTGCTAGATTGTAGCTAGTAGCTCCTAAAAATTGATTTTTCCCATTGTTTGTCACATACACGTGCGTATAGAATTCTCCACTGTTTTTAAAATTGGCTGAGTCCACCGTTACTGACCAGCTGCCGTCGCCATTTTTGGTACCTTTTAGCCAACGGATGTCATCCTGTCCATTGGTTTTGCTCCAGGTTGGGAACTGAACCATTTGCGCATTGCCTCCGTTCGGATTGGCTATCGTAATCTTTACTTTTGAATTACTCAAGATTGTTTGCGTAATGACATTCATTGGTACTGATTTTTGTTGATAGTTGGTAATACTCTGATTTGAATTTTCCGCAGTTTCAGTCGTCTTTGTTTGATTTGTTGATGTTGTCTCATTTGTAACAGAGGTTTCTAGCTTCCATCTTTGGTCAGAACGGTTAGTTGTAAGGCTAATTTCATTGCTTTCAGATCTAACCAAATAAGCGCCACTCTTAGATTGGATTGCATAGTGTCCATTTTGTTCATTTACGAAGTGCCATTTTTGATGATCCAATCCACTAAAATTGGTGTACACTACTGCTTGATTTTCGACCGTTAAGAACTTACCGGTCGCCTTATTTTCAATTGTAACCCACCCATTTCCTAATGAATGGATGACATGCAGTTGATTTGAAAGAGATTCCTCTGATCCCAAATACGCAGAATCTGTTTGATTTTGACCTATTTGCAAACTTGAACCATTGTCTACTAGAATTTTCACATTTTTTTCGACAAATGGCGTTAAATCGGCCACAATTGGACTATTAGTAGCTGAATCAGATATTTGATCTTTGACTTGCTTACTTTCAGAACTTGAGGATTCTTTCACAATCGAATTACTTGTTGATGTGGTTGTTTCCTCTTGTTTATTTACAATTGTTGCATGTGTATTTTGTTGGCTTTCTTCCCCTTTTGTACCTGTAGGAAACATCAAAAGCATTGTTCCCATCGCCACAAAACAGATTGTGCTTGTTAATTTATTCCACTTTTTCATTCTCCATTTGTCCCCCCAACAAACCTGACATTAGTTTTTTTCTTCTTCTCATTTAAACTATACCATAACATAAACCATAGTTTGTCTTCCAATTTGTTAGTAACTGAAAAAATAGCGCACAAGATAGTCAATTATCTTGTGCACTATTTGGTATGGTTTATTTTTCTATGGATAAATTCGGTTTAATAAGCGTGGGAATGGAATGGCTTCACGGACATGCTCAATGCCGGCAATCCATGTTACGGTTCGTTCTAGTCCTAAACCGAAGCCAGAATGTGGAACGGTCCCATATTTTCTTAAATCTAGATACCAAGAATATTCGTCCTCACTTAGTCCATGGTTACGAATTTGTTCAAGTAAAAATTCGTAATCGGCTGCACGCTCAGAGCCGCCAATAATTTCACCATACCCTTCAGGTGCAATCAAATCGGCACAGATGACTACATCGTCTCTGGTAGGGTGTGGTTTCATGTAAAAAGGTTTAATCGCTTTCGGGTAGTTCAAAATGAAAACAGGGCGATCAAAGGAATTAGCGATGAATGTTTCGTGTGGAGAACCAAAATCATCGCCCCATTGAATATCTTCAAATCCGTTCTTGATTAATAAATCAATTGCATCATCATAGGAGATTCTTGGGAAAGGTAGTTTGGTATATTTTTCCAATACTTCTCGGTCTCGGCCTAAAACATGGAGCGCATAATCACAATGGTCCAACACATTTTGAACTAAGAATGCCACATATTGTTCTTGAACTTCTAGGCTTTCTTCTTGATGTGTAAAGGCCATTTCTGGCTCAATCATCCAAAACTCAATTAAATGGCGTCGCGTTTTTGATTTTTCAGCGCGGAACGTTGGGCCAAATGAAAAGACTTTCCCAAATGCCATAGCTGCGGCTTCCATATACAGTTGACCAGATTGAGAAAGATACGCTTTCTGATCGAAATAATTGGTTTCAAATAAATCCGTTGTTCCTTCTGGTGCAGATCCGGTTAAAATAGGTGGATCGATTTTAACAAAGTGATGTTCATTGAAAAATTCATAGGTTGCCCGAATTAGCTCATTACGAATTTGCATAATGGCATGTTGTCTTGAAGAACGAAGCCATAAATGACGATGATCCATTAAAAAGTCCGTGCCATGTTCTTTTGGAGTAATGGGGTAATCGTGGCTCTCACCAATGACTTCAATAGTTGTAATCCCTAATTCGTAGCCAAATTTTGAGCGCGCATCTTCTCTAATTTCGCCTGTCACCAGGATTGATGTTTCTTGAGTTAAACTTTTAGCAAGTTGAAATACTTCTTCTGATACGTCGTTTTTTACAACGACACCTTGAAAATAAGCTGTACCATCTCGTAATTGGAGAAAAGCAATTTTCCCACTTGACCGTTTGTTCGCTACCCATGCACCAATTTGCACGGTTTCGCCAACATGATTTTTTGCATCAATAATTTGAATTTGTTTCACGAAAGTCTCTCCTATCTGTTTCTTTGCATCCTTCAAAAGAAAAGGATATTACTTTTGTTGTTTTTTTTCAACAAAGTTTTTGATTCGTTTTACTGCCTCTTCCAATGTGGCAAGGTCAGTTGCGTAGCTTAAACGGATATTATCAGGTGCTCCAAAGCCTTTGCCGGTCACTACTGCGACATTGGCTTCTTCCAAAAGCGCCTCGACAAAATCATCTACATCATGATACCCACAAATAGCCATTGTTTCGCGAACATTTGGGAATAAGTAGAAGGCTCCCTGAGGCTTACGAACGGTCAAGCCCGGGATATCTTTCAACCAGACATATACTTTTTCCATTCGTTCTTCAAAGGCTTGACGCATCGTTTCCACGCTATCCTGTGGTCCGGTTAATGCTTCTAACGCTGCATATTGACTGACAGCAGCCGGATTGCTCGAAGCTTGCGATGCTAAATCAATCATTGCTTGAATCACGGTTTGCTCACCGACGGCAAACCCAATCCGCCACCCTGTCATGGCATACGTCTTAGAAACGCCATTAATGATGATGGTTTGTTTACGAATTGCTTCCGAAATGGTTGCCATTGGGGTAAAAACGGCCTCACCATACACCAGCTGACCGTAAATGTCGTCAGCAACAATCATCAATTGATGTGCAACCGCCCAGTCTCCAATGGCTTGTAATTCATCTTTGGTGTAAATCATGCCAGTTGGATTTGAGGGGGAGTTCAATAGAATGGCCTTCGTTTTTTTGCTTCTAACTTGTTCAAGTTGGGGAACCGTAACTTTATAATCATTTTCTTCTAGGGCCTCAACAAAGACAGGCACACCTCCAGCAAGCTTGACTTGCTCACTGTAACTGACCCAATAAGGAGTAGGAATGATGACCTCATCTCCTTCATTCAAGAGCACTTGAAAGAGAAGATACAATGCAAATTTGGCTCCATTTGTAACAATGGTTTGTGAAGGTGTATAGGTCAAACCATAGTTGGTTTGAATCGAATCAACGACGGCTTGTCGTAGCGCTGGTATACCTGGTGTTGCCGTGTAGTAACTGGCAGTTCCATTTTCGATTGCTCGTTTTGCGGCTTCTTGAATATTTTTGGGCGTGGGAAAATCCGGTTCCCCGACCGTTAAACTTAAAACATCTTTTCCCGCTGCTTTTAACGCTTTCGCTTTTGCTGAAGCTGCTAATGTGACTGAAGGTTCAATTCCCTGTGCTCGTTTTGACAATTCCATCCGCTTCATTCCTTCCCTCTAAGAAATCTTACTCACTAACTTACCATCTGAAAACTGTATTAGGTAATAATGGTATTGATTACTTTTGGTTTTTGTTACGATTTCCCACACAACTTGTTTTTCGTATATTCCGAGACTGCCACGATCAAACAATTCGTTTGGTGATTCTTTTGCCACAATTGCTTGCGCTTGTTGAAGAGTCAGACCATCTGATTGGTTCATCACTTGCACATGTTTGCCTGATTCAGGAATAAGGACGATTACGGCTTGCTCATGTTTGTTTTCACCGAAGACTGAGTAATAGGTATCATTACGCGTATACCGATACACTGTATCCACCTTTGTCACCTGTCCATATTTTTCAGCTAAAGCAGTCGCTTCTTTTCTGGCCTGATTCATCGGTTGAGTTGCTTTAAAAAAGGTGATTGAAAAAAAAGCCAAGATAGCTAATAGCAAAGCAATACATACCAATAAAACAATCGTCACTCGTGACTCTTTTTTTAAATCTCTATGCAAGGGACTCTTCCTTTCTATTTCTGGTTCATATTATAGCAAAGATTGTACCACTTTTTACAGTTTTTCTATTTTTTTTCTTTATCAAAAAAAGTGACCATTGTTCGTTTCAAATCCGTCAAATTTCCAGTTGTGACCGGCAAGTCTTTAGGGAAGACTTGGTGCATTTTTTTGGCATAGTAGGCCTGCTCCATCCGTTGATCAAGAATGATCATCATGCCACGATCGCTAGAGGAACGAATCAAGCGGCCGAACCCTTGCCTTAGCTTAATCATGGCTTTCGGCAACGTTTCCTGTTTGAACGGGTTTTGCCCCAACTCTTTTAAATAATGGTATCGTGCCGCAACAAAGGGTCGTTTGGGATTTTCAAAAGGTAGCTTGGTAACAACCAATAATTGAAGCTGATCCGCTGGCAAATCTAACCCTTCCCAAAAACTGTCCGCCCCAAACAATACCGCTGATTTCGATTGGGTAAATTTTTTTAACAATTTTTGGCGCGATCCTCCAATTCCTTGCGCTAAAATTTCTCGTCCGTTTTGCAAAAATTCAAAATGAAGGGCTTGATAGACTTCTTGCAACTGTTGATGAGAAGTAAATAGCACCAGAACGGATTGTTTGTAATTCTTTAAAATGGAGCGAATCGCTTCAATCGTAGTCACCATTTTATTCGACTCCGCTTCCGCTTTGGACAGAATGAATAGCTCACCTTGATGGCGGTAGTCAAAAGCGACGGGCATCACTTTGATTTTGGCATCAAGAATGCCTAATTTTCGTGCTAAATATTTCTTATCTCCTGGAACGGTCATTGTTGCTCCAAGGTAAACAATTCTTTCCGCCCGATTGTACCAACGGGTCTGACGCACTTTGGTCGCTTCAAAGTCAATTAGTTCATAACACAATGACTTGCTTCTAGGACGAACACTCAAGCGATGAATCACTGCCGGTTGCCATTCGTAAAACCATTGTTGAAAAAAGTGACTAGCTTCTGCGATTAATTGAAAAAAGCGTTGCGTGCGCTCAATCTCGGCTTGATCATCCTGTAGAAAGAGTGCTGCATTGAGCGTAAAGATACGCGTCATTCTCTCTTGGATCACAACACAATCTTCAAACGTTTGAATTAGTTTTTGAATCATTCGTTCTTTCGGCACCGAAATCGATTCCCGAACCGCTTTGGTCAAAATAAACTCATCGATGACGAACCGGTTTTCTTCATAGAACGAACGATTTAATTCTTCGATGGACTCTGTCAACTGGTCCAATAGCTGACCGTATAATTCCAAATTGCGTTGCATATCGGCAGAAAGTGTCTCATCTTTTGACCATTCCCAAAGAAAACTTTCTTGGACTATTTCTTGAATTTTATGTAAGAATTGCGCCGTATTGACCTGTTTTGTCGCTACTTTTTCCAAGGCTTCCGGTAAATGATGGGCCTCATCCACTAGTAGATAGGGGGTCTCTGGTAAAAGTGGGGCTTCTCTTTGGCTTTCATAAGCCAGAAATGCGTGATTGACAATCAACACATTGCTTTGGGCTGCCTGTGCGTATAGAAAGCGTAAAAAATCAACTTCATAAAACGGACTGTCTTCTCGCAAACTTTCAATCCCTCGATGGGTGATTTTTTCAAAATAAGGATGATTCATACTCAGAAGATTTAATTCATCTAAATCGCCTGTTTTCGTTTCTGTTAACCATACCAAAATCATCATTTGAAACAGATGAACTTGTTTGACCGTCGTTGGTTCTTTTAAGGTCTGGTTAAATTTTTCTAAATCTAAATAATGATTTCTCCCTTTTAAAATAACTGCTTTTAAAGGCTGTGGCACAAGTGCATTTAGCTTGGGAATATCTTGTTGGTCCAATTGATGCTGTAACAAAATGGAAGCCGTACTGATGATTAACGGCTTCGTCGGCGTAGCCAAAAAACTGGCAGGAAATAAATACCCAATGGTTTTGCCACTACCCGTTTCGGATTCAATAATCAGATCTTTAGGCGGTTCTTCCTCCGTATAGTGTTTATAAACAAGATTCATGAGAGATTGCTGTGATTGACGGTATTCTAGTTGACCGTTCAACCATTTCCCCTTTGCTTGTTTGCTTTTAGGATACGGGGTTTCCTGTAAGGAGTAGTCAAAAAGAACGACCTGTTTTCTTTGAAGGGCCACTTCTTCGATTTCTATGAACGTTGGTGATACCTGCTCGCTCTTTTTCTGTGCTTTTAAATAAAAATGTTGAATAAGCTCTCCCGTTTGCATGGAGAGTGTCTGACCTAAGTAGCTGAGTTTTTTCAACGTACACAAAGGCAGGGCAGCGAGTTTTTGCTCCAGAGCGATAAAAAGACTGGCGGTTACTTCAGCATCACTGTCTGCTTGATGTGGTCGATCATGTTCTAAGCCTAGACTTACTGAAAGGTCACTTAGACGAAAACTGACTTCCGTTGGAAAAAGAATTTGAGCCAATTCCACCGTATCAATGCCTTTCAGCTGCAGGGCTGGTGAGCCACATCGTTCTAGCTCTGCATTTAAAAAGCGATAATCAAAGTGAATATTATGGGCCACGAAGACTGTACCTGAAAGTAACTCATAGATAGTCGGCGCGACATCTTCAAAATAGGGCGCATTTTTTACATCTTGATTGGTTGTGTGTGTCAAATGTTGAATCTGTGGTGAAATTGAGCGGTTCGGATGGATGTTGGTAGCAAACCGTCCTACAATTTTCCCCTCTTCCACAAACACACAGCCAAATTGGAAGATGCGATCTTCTTTCGGATTCGTGCCCGTTGTTTCAATATCTACAATAGCATACGTTGTCGTCATAACATTCTCCTTTATACACTGTTGCATTATACTACAGAATAACCCTCCGAACCAACTCTTGCAAAACCACTAAAAAAACAACTACCCTAATAATTAGGGTAGCTGCAAAGCAAAGATAGCAATCAATAACGCAAAATCGCAAGTATTTTTTTGTTCATCGGAATATCTGTCGTTTCTAACAAATAGACATTGCCATTCATACGGATCACTTCGTTTGCTAAGTGATTCAGCACTTGGCGCCAGTCATACTCTGCTTCCGGATTTTCACCAAAGCCATCAATCAGATTTTCAGTGGAAATAAATAAATCGGAAATCCGTCCCAACGGAGCAGATTGTTTGATATCAGCTAGTTGTTCCATCCATTTACGGTTGGCCAATTTTTGATAGCTTTTTTTCTCTTGCTCACTCAACTGAGCATCCATTGATTGGCTGACGGACTGCAATTCTTCTCTTGTCAATTGATTGGGTGACCGTTTTATTTGAATATCTCTTCTAAGATAGGAATTCTTGGCTAACTTTTCAAATAAGGTTAGGTTTTCAGCTAAGCCCATTGCAAACAATGGTAGGCGTCGTTCATTTTGCCATTCTTCACGGAAAAATGCATCTACCGCTTGATAGTAATTTTTATGATCAATTTCTTCCTCCTCATTCTTATCAACCGTACTATGGAAGGTATTACCTTCACTACTAGAATGAGATAGGCTGGCTTTTTTATCAATTTCATCGCCCAGTGCTTGTTTTAAGGTAATCGGTGCGGTTGCGGGTAAAGCAATAGGTACCAACGTATGATTTTTGCTTTCATATAATGAAAAGCTGTCTCGGTTCAAAGCTAAAAGAAAATAGTCGTAATTAAACTGACTATTTTTAATAATTGCTAACAAATAGGGCTCATCTCCTACGTAGTATTGATCGTCTACCCGAATGCTCAAGCGATGGATGAACGTTTTTTCCTGCGTGAAAATAAGTGCTACACTAGTAGTTGCTGTCTGCCAAAAGGGCTGGCTTGCTAACAACTGTTCCATTTGATACTGATACGGTTCCCAGGAAGCTTCAGGGTACTTTTTTTCAAATCGTTTTCTTGCCTCTTTCGCAAAGTTCTTCAATTTGATTTGATCCTTCTCTACCTCTTGGTGACTCACATGCGTATTTAGCATAACGGTAACAAACGGGCCGGACTCGGTTTCTGAGGTCAACTGAACAAGTAATTCTCTTCCAATTTGTGTCATTTCCATTCCTCCTCTAGCTTTTTGTTGCTTAGTTAAGTGTATCATTTCAGACAACGGCTCTCAAATAAAACGATTACACGGAAAATCTTCCACACCGATGAACGCAATTTAGGCTTGAAGTTCCATATGTTACGGGGTAAAATAACAAACAGAGCCTTTTTGTCCTCGTAGCTCAGTAGGATAGAGCAATTGCCTCCTAAGCAATAGGTCGCTGGTTCAATTCCAGTCGGGGACGTTAAGATGAATGTATCGAAAGCCTGAATCTTGGGGTTTTCGATTTTTTTATTTTGCTTAAAAAATGCCCTCTTTCCCATTCGATGCTCCTTTGCATGGAATCGCTCATCACTTCATTCATGAGCGATTCATCAATTAAGCTACCCCTTTGCAGCCACTCAAGGAGTTTTTTGTCGATGTGCCATAAGTTGCTGTCCATGGCACACCAAAATAAAAAAATCCACTCATTTAAAGTACCAACAAAACATGACGGTAAGAATTTTCGTCATCGTGCTACTTCAAATGCTTGGATTTTTGCTTTCATATCATGGTCTTACAAACGATTATCGTTACGCTTCCGTTTCCCTTTATTTTTTTTATCTTTGGTCCGTGTCTTGTTGCGTTTTTTTTGATTCAAATCACCTGCTACTGGTTTTACGGTAGCAGACGTTGCTGCTGGATTTATTTCTGTGCTCTTTTTGGCGCGAACGTTGGGTTTGGCTTCTTTGGTCTTCTTTGGTTGACCGTTTGCCACCCCTTGTTTGATTGGTTTTTCTGTCTGGATTTGTCCTCCGACAACATACACTTCTTGGAGGTCAATCGCTAATTGTTTTGCTAATTTTTGCAAATCTTTTAGCGATTGCTCTGGGACAATTGTCAGGACACTGCCTGGAGTCCCCATCCGTCCAACTCTGCCAGCGCGGTGCAAATAACTTTCTTTTGAAAGCGGTACTTCTGCATTAACCACAAATGGGAGACGATCAATATCTAATCCTCTAGCTGCTATATCGGTTGCTAGTAACAATTGGATTTTTCTTTCTTTAAAAGCCGTCAATCCAAATTTTCGTAATTGTTTATTTTGGTCAGAGGCTAAAGACGCTGCCTGAATATGGTTAAATAGCAACTTTTCTTCGGCCATCCCAAGTTCATTTAACTGATTGAAAAAAACTAATGCCTGAAAATCCGGCGTATGTGCCAAACGACGCAACAAATCAACTTTTTTTCTCGTAGGCGCTAGAATGTATTGGTGAGCGACCGCTCCTTGACTATCATCGATTTCGGTCATGTCAATCACCTTTAAATCTGGAACAATCTTTTCAATTGGTCCTAATGCGGCAGCAGCTGTTGCTGAAAAGAATGCAAAGGTTGATTTTTTCCCAACTGCTTGAATCAATTCCTGAACAAGTCCTTGTTGATCATGATTAATCAATTGATCGGCTTCATCAAAAATAACCGTTTGAACCGTAAATGCATTGATTTTCTTCGCTCGAATGAGTTCTACGATTCTGCCAGGAGTCCCCACAATAAGCTCTGGGTGATGTTTTAATTTTTCGATTTGACGTTGAATATTGGCTCCACCTATAGCGGATTGTAGTTGAAGGGCTAAATCTTCAGCCCAATCTTTTGCGACTTCCACCACTTGCATGGCTAACTCCTGCGATGAGGTCACAACTAACACTTGATTGCCTGCACCTTTTTTAATGCCAAGTAAAGTAGGCAATAAATATGCCAAGGTCTTGCCTGAACCGGTTGGTGAAATGCCCATTATGGATTGATGATTCCATAGGGGTTCGAATACTTCTTTTTGAATGGCTGTTGGTTCCTGAAACGCATTGTCCTGCCATCGCTTCTCCCAAATTGCTGGAAATTCTTTGTTTACCATCTGTTCCCTCTATTCTTTTTTGTCTGCCGGAAAAACAATTCCAGCTTTTTTTCTTAATTCATACAAGACAAGATTTACCTCTCTTGCCAATTCTACCCAACTTTCGTATGTATCCAGCCATTTTTGCTCATCACTGTGCATCAAGACTTGTGCAAAATCAACGGCTTCTTCATACAGTGGATTGGCGTGTCCTTTTTCTAACTCAAGGAAGGATGTTTCCTTTGTTTTCCGATTGTAAAAAACCGCTTCTTGAATAGCATTGACGCCATCTAATTCCAACGTACCTTCAGCCAAATAAATTTCCGATTTAGCAAATGAATCCCCTGTTTTGCCATGGTGCAAAAGAACATCAAACGCTTCATATCGTAAGATAGCAAATCCACTGCCATCCACACCCGTGACGATTTTTTGGGCAAAATAGTCAACCGTTTTAGGACTACCAAACCAAGCCACAGCAGCATAAACGAGATAGACGCCTAAATCCATCAAGGAACCCCCTGAAAAAGCTAGGGAAAAGATATTGGGTTCTTTCCCTTGCAGAACTTCATCGTACCGAGAGGAATATTTCATATAAGTAAACGCCGCACCCTTCACTTGATTTTTAGGTGGCAATTCCGCTAAGACTTTCTGGAAATTCTTTTCGTGAATGTTTCTTGCAGCCTCAAAGAAAAAGACTTTCTTTTGATTCGCAAGCTGAATAATCTCTTCCATTTCAGCAGGGTTTGAGAAGGCGGGCTTTTCAACAATCACACTTTTGCCATTGACGATAGCTGCTTTGGCTTGTTCAAAATGCAACCGATTCGGCGAAGCGATGTAGAGAACATCAACTTCCGCTGAGGAGACGAAGGCTTGCAAATCATCTGTTGTGAAACACGTGTCAACATGTTCTTTCGCAAAATCTTGCGCAGTCGCTTGTTTTCGTGAATAGACACCTGTTAGTTGATACTTTTTCGTACTGAGTGCCCCATCAACAAATTGATGAGAAATCCAATTGGTTCCGATTACACCTAACTTGATCATGTTCTTTTCCCCTTTCATAACTCAATGATTCGAATTGGTGCATATAGCGCAATTTCACCAGGCAGAAAATCAGCACCATAGAATTCCTGCAATGCACCAATGATTTCAACCGCCTCTTTCGGGACAATGGTTTCAAACAAATAACTTACCGCTTCGGAAATCAGTGGGATGGTTGTGCGAATGACGATGTATTCCATTGCTGGCAGTAAATAGCGATTCCAACCACGCGGACAAGGCGTCTCTAAAGAAACTTCAATGCCAGCTAAGTACAATCCTTGCCCTTCAGTCCAAGGTGCCAACCATTCCTTCACATCAGACATCACTCCCCAACAAGCAACTTCCGCTTCAGAAACAGCAAGTTTTTCAATAACAGCTGGTAATTGTTCTTCGAGGGAAAACCAAAGCGATTGCACCCAATCTTGACTAGTTTCAATTGCGCCTACGCCCTCGACACCAATCACTGCAGTATCTGACTTTATGATTCGTTGGTACGAGAAATCCATTCAACACACCCCTTATAAAAAACAATCAATTTACTAATGCAACTTAGCGAAAAATTCGTTATACTCAACTTAAGGAGTTGAACGTATGTCTATTTTACCATTATTATTATTCATTCTCTATTATAGTCTAGGATTTGCAGCAATCTTTTTTTGGCGAAAAAAGAAAATTGAACCCGACCAACTATTTTTTCAAGGTATTTGGTTATTGGTGGCCGTTGTTCTTTACACAGGTACACTTGAAATACTGAAAGGTTCTTTTTATTTTCTGATACCACTACTATTCTTTTTTCTTTTTTATTTAATTTATCGCAAAAACAGAGCTCGTTTGTTAAACGGTGTTTTATTCCAGTTTTTCTTGGTTATTTTTGGGCTATATTTGCTTTATAACTTTTATTTAACCAAAGATTGGCTGATTGCTGGATTGTTTTTTGCTGCTTTGGCTGTTTTTGTATTATTGGTGGCCTTTGGATTAATTGGTTTGTTAGTCTTTCTTTATTGGAATGCTATCGTCGTCTTAAAAAAAGAAACCCATACTATTGCAAATCTTTTAACCTTAATTTTAGCTATTTTCTTGACAGTTTATTTAATTGCTAATTATTTTTTGAAGTCAAAATCTCCTTGGTATATTGAAATTCCGTTTACTTTTCTTTCAATTGTTTTAGTTTATCTATTAGCGAATTTTGTCATTTTTTTGACGTCCACATTGCTATATCAATTTTATTATCCAAAATACAACCAAGACTTTATCATTGTCTTGGGGGCAGGTCTAATAAATGGGGAACGTGTTACGCCGCTGCTGGCCAAAAGAATTGATCGTGCAATTCAGTTTTATCAAACACAACGAAGTAAGACCGGGCATCCGATAAAACTGGTTATGTCTGGTGGTCAAGGTCCTGATGAAAACGTACCCGAGGCTGTTGCCATGAAGCGTTACGCTTGCGAACAAGGTATTCTGGAAAATGATATTTTATTGGAGGCAAATTCAACAACAACCTATGAAAATATGTGTTTTTCCAAAGAATTGATTGAAAATCAAGGGATAGTAAATCCGCGTGTACTTTTCGTTTCTAACAACTACCATATTTTCCGAGCTGGCATGTTTGCGCACCAAGCCAAACTACCTGCTGAAGGGATTGGCTGCAAAACGGCTTTCTACTATCTACCCAATGCCACATTACGGGAGTTCGCTGCCATCTTGCTCATGCATAAGCGGATGCACCTAGTTCTTTTATCCATTGTTGCAATGTATTATGTTCTCTCAACACTTGTTTATTTATTTCACTAAAAAAGCCACTAAGTCAAACTCCTCATGCAGAGCTTGGCTTAGTGGCTTTTTTGTAAATTGGCTTAATTGCGATGAGCAACTTGTACCCATCCACGCTTCATCATTGCAGTAAATGGTGCCATTGCCTCTTTTACTGCACAATACTTGTCAACCATGGTGACAATGTAACTCTCTTTGTAGCGTGGTGGTGCAATCGTTGCCCCCCACATATGTTTAACAATAATATCTTTTTCTAATGGAGAGAGTTCCGTAATCTTTTCTGCATTTTTTACAGCAATTCGCGGATGCATGTAAGCATGACTCCCACCATCAAACTTTGTCGTACGCCAATCATAATAAAATAAATCATGGAGCAAACCAGCCCGTGCTGTTGCGCGGGCATCTCCATTTACTTTCTTCGCGATAAGATAACTACGATAGGAGACACTAATTGAATGTTCCAAACGTGTTGAATGAAGATGTTGAACGAATTCTGATAATCGTTGTACTTCATCGGTTTCAAGCAAATCGCCTACATAAGACATGTACTCCGTATCCTGTTGCCACTTTTCCGTCATAAATCCGAACGCCACCTTTTGCTATTTGTATCATTTGTACATCACCCAGTGTAGCATGAATCTATTTTTACCTCTAGTTTTCCCCTTACAAATTTGCAAGATTTAACGATTTCTTAGGAAAAGTGATACATCAAAATCCCCGCAGCAACGCCGACATTTAATGATTCGGCTTTTCCATAAATGGGGATGTAGAGATTCGCATCGGTCTTAGATAAAAGTGCTTTCGATACGCCTTGTCCTTCATTTCCCATGATAATCGCCACTTGCTCCGTTTTTTTGATGGTATTGTAGGGCACAGCTTGTTCATTCAATTCTGATCCATAAACAGGTATCGCGGCTGCTTGAAATGCTTGGCAAACCTGTTCCACATCTCCTTGCTGAATTTCGATATGGAAGTGGCTGCCTTGCATGCTTCGTAATGTTTTTAGATTATAAATATCCGCCGTTCCTTCTCCTAAAAAAACCCCTGTAAACCCAGCTGCATCTGCAGTACGAATCATCGTGCCCACATTTCCCGGATCCTGTACACAATCGAGTAATAACCATTTCCCCTGCAACGTCATTTTTTTGGGTTTCGGGAAGGATACGACAGCAAGGATTCCTTGGGGTGTTGGTTGTTCAGAGATTGCCTCCATGACTTCCTCTGATATGTATGTCATGGGCACTGTTTGTTCAGCAATCCAGCTGGCCCATTCTTTGGCGCCTCTCGGACTTATCAAGATATCGACAACGGTTGCCTCTGAACGCAACGCTTCTTCCACTAAATGAAATCCTTCTAACAGATAGCGCTGTTGCTCTTCCCGTCCTTTTTTGCGGTGTAATTTTTTTAATTCTTTGACATATGTATTTTTTGTTGACTGAATTTCGATCATTTTCCCACCTCTCTGGCATTATACCACAAAAGAAGAGGCAAATATGCTAAGATAAGGGGAACAAAGGAGATGGTAAAAATGCGTAAAATTCGGATGCATGTCGCCGGTCGCGTACAAGGTGTTGGGTTTCGTTATATGACAAAAATGCTGGCAGATCAACTGAATATTGGTGGCAGTGTGAAAAACGAACGGGATGGATCCGTAACCATCTTGGCCACTGGAGACGACCAAGCCATCGCCGTATTTATTCAGAAAGTTAGGCATTCTCCTTCACCAGCTGGCCGTGTGACAAATTTTGAATTAACAGAAGATGAAAGTCTTCCAGATTATTCTTCTTTTCAAGTAGTATACAGCTAAAAGATTACTTGAATTTTCCTTCATTTTAATGAAACACGATTGAAAAAAAAGGGGAAGTCTAGTATAGTTGGTTTTGTGTAAATTTTGTAGTAAAGGAAGAAATAAATGAAAAACAAAAAAAATTGGCTCATGGGTAGTGGGCTTTTCGCGTTACTTTTTTTCTTGTCAGGTTGCGTTAAAACAATAGCAGGACCTAATAATACAAGAATACCCGATCCAGATGGTTTTATTTACAAAACTTTGGTTGTTCCACTCGGCAATTTTCTAACTTACCTGGCTACAAACTTTAACTGGGGATTCGGTTGGGCAATTATCATTGTAACGATTGTTGTTCGCATCATTCTTTTACCAATGGGAATCAATCAATCCAAAAAAGCCATGGTTCAATCCGAAAAAATGCAATACTTGAAACCACAGATGGATATTGCACAGGCAAATCTAAAACAGGCTTCTACACGAGAAGAACAAATGAAAGCACAGACAGAGATGCAACAAATTTACAAAGAAAACAATGTCAATATGTTGGGTGGTATTGGTTGTCTTCCACTATTAATTCAAATGCCAATTTTCTCTGCTTTGTATTTCACCGTAAGCTACACTCAAGGAATAAGCAGCGCGACCTTTTTGGGGGTGAACCTTGGAAAAGCCAACTTAATCTTTGTTGCTCTAGCTGGGCTTTCTTATGTTGCACAAAGTTACTTGTCTTTAATCGGTATTCCGGAAGAACAAAAGAAAACCATGCGCAGTATGATGATTGTTTCACCTTTAATGATTGTTTTCATGTCCTTAAAAGCACCTGCTGGCGTGACACTTTATTGGGTCATTGGAGGAATCTTCAGTTGTTTCCAAACATTTATTACCAATGTTTTGATGAAACCAAGAATTCAAAAACAAATTGAAGAAGAAATGAAAAAAAATCCACCCAAAACAGTGGTGACACCAATCGTCAAAGAAGTTACACCGACACACCTAGCCAATAAAAAAGCGCCTAAAAACAGTCAGGCAAAAGGTCGCAACGTTGGCAAACAACAACAACGAAAAAATACAAAGTAACGAGTTTTGATGCCATTGTAAAAGACTAGCCTCACCAAGTAGCCTAAGAACTACTTGGCGGGACTAGTCTTTTTTTGCATGGGTCATTGTACCGAGACAAACATTGCTTTGATCAGTTTGTTTTGGGTTCTTGCTCAAACTTTATTTGAATACCATTTGGATCAACAATCCATAAACTTTCATCCCCATCTTTGACGAAGGAAACGCCTAGATTTTCCCAACGATTTGCAAGTTGGCTGAGTTCATCTTCTTTATTGACATAGAAAGAATAATAAGCCAGACCTAGATCATTTTCAGCCATTGCGGGAATATTTCTTCCCATCCAAATATTTGAACCAATATGATGGTGATACCCGCCCGTCGCAAAAAATTTGGCTTGCATTCCATAATTATTCTTTAACGACAGCCCTAAGACATCAGTATAAAAATCTTCTGTTTTTTGTAAATCAGCAATTTTCAGATGGACGTGACCAACTTTGGTCCCACTTGGAAAACCAACCCAGTGTTGGCTTGCTTCATTCACAACCCCTTGCGCATCCATTTCAATCGTTACCCCAACGATTTCGCCATCTTCCCGAATATCCCATTCATCAACAGGTTTATCGCGGTAAACTTCAATTCCATTTCCTTCGGGGTCTGTTAAATACAAGGCTTCGCTATAGCCATGGTCACTTGCTCCGACAAGTGGTGCATCAACTGATAAGTAATGGATCAAGGCGTCCCCTAAGTCTGATCGACTTGGTAATAAAAAAGCGACATGATACAAGCCTGTTTTTCTTGTAATTGGTAAAGGTTGGTCCACTTTTTTCAAAATCAATAACGTTACACCATCCTCTGTTCCAAAGAAACGCTCTCCTTCTTTCTCTGATAGTACTTTTAAGCCAATTACCTCCGTATAAAATTGCGTCATTTTTTCTAAGTCCGCTACTTTTAACGCCACCAATCCTGTGTGGGTCGTGGCTGCTAATTGAAAATCAGGTACTCTAACTGTCATTTGTTCTTCCTCTTTTCCATTTGATTTACTTGATAAAATTGTTTTGCATCGAGAATTGCAAGTTGGTGAATCCCATGACCAATCGGATATTCATGATAAGCAACAGTTGCAACTTTCTCTTTGGCATAGGCCGCATAGGATTCGCCGATTGCTCTTGGAAAAAGAGGATCTGTTATTCCTTGAGAAATAAACATCGCCGTTTTACTTGTCGTTTTCGAGAGGTTTTGCGCTGCAATGGATTGGTAAAAAGCAGGCATCCGGGCACTAAATAAGAAAACTTGATCGAGCCAATTTGGATAGAGGTAGGTCAAACCCAACCCAATCATCGCTCCTTGACTGAATCCAATAAAAATTAAAGGATGATTTGTTAACTGTTGCTCTGCTAATTGCTCTTGAATATAATCATGGACTGCAACCAGCACAGGTTGAATCACTTCTTGTTCGGAGTGTTCGCGAAAATCAGGTACAAAAAATGCATAACCCTCGCCAAACGGTAGGTCCGCTTGGATATTCAATTGAATCGCTTGCGAATCAATTTTTGTTGCTACCGGTGGTAAGTCATCATAATTCGATCCCATACCATGTGCCGTGACAATCACTGCCGTCTTTTCATTATATTCATTTGGGTACTTCCACTTTGATTTATACATAGGTTTTCGTCACATTCCTTTCCACACCACAAGTATACTCACTTACAAATTGTTAGTAAATATATTTGCTCAGAATATATACCTGTTTATAGATTAGGTTAGGTTAGCAACCAGCTACCACTCAAAAGTAGTGGGATTTCATGCGTTCCATAGCTAGAAGACACTATGTACTTCCAACTTTCTTGGGCAACGTGTTGCATGATTTCCACTATTTACCCAGACGTAAAATAACTCGCGACAGAAGAGATGTAACCTGTCTTCTTTCGCAAGTTATCTGTTAACAAAAATCCGTTGACAAAACATCATTTTTCGAGCTGTCTAGGCAGTTGTTTCCTTTTTATATAGCGTTCGTTAAAGTTGACACGAAAATATTTTTTCCTTCAAAATAGCTTGCTTTAATTGGCTTCATTCGAGCAATAAACTCTGCCGTACAAGAGGCATCTACCAGAACAAATGTTGCAGCCATTCCTTCTTTTAACTATGGTGAGTTGGTTCGGTCAAGGGAGTAAGGTGTTGAAATAAGATGAAAAGCATCCGTTAATTCGCGCCGCCTTTTCTTCTGGAATATTTCGCAATAATGATTTAACTAAATTAGGCATTCATCACCCATCCTCTATAGGTGGGTGATGAATGCCGTTCGGTATGAGG
>NZ_JBHUMO010000044.1:0-819 GCF_042685105.1 Enterococcus camelliae
AAAGTCCGTAATTCCTAAGTCAATACCAATTGCAGAATTAGTTTTAGGTAATTCCTTAACTTCTTCTTTGCATAATAAAGAAATATAGTATTTACCGCTAGAATACCGTGATATTGTAGCAGCTTTGATCATTCCTTTTGGTTGTCTATGAAGTTGAATTCTAACCAATGATTTCAATTTAGGAAGTTTGATAAATTTATTATCAAGTAGCGCTACTGTCCCATTTTGATTATTCGTTGTGTAACTCTGAACAGGATTTTTCTTGCTTTTGAAACGTGGAAATCCAACGGATTTATCCCGAAAGAAATTCTTATAAGCCTTATCTAAATTGAGTTGCGCATTAGCTAAGGCAAGACTATCAACTTCCTTCAAAAACGGAAATTCTTCCTTGTATTTAGCAGGGGTGGGAAAGACCATTTTTTTAGAAGAATTATTTTTTACTTCTTTATATGCTTTTTTTCGGTCATTAAGCATTAGATTATAGACCTTACGGACACAGCCAAAAGATTGTGCAAAGAAGAGCTCTTGCTCTTCTGTTGGATAGAGTCTGAATTTATATGCTTTTAGTCGTTCCATAAAATTCACCTACTCTCTACTTATGATTATTTCCTTGATTTTGAATATAGTTCTTAATCACCTCAATTGGTACACCGCCAGTTGTCAAAAGACAAAAACTTTTAGACCAGAACATTTCTTTCCAAAGAAATTGTTTCATTTTTGGGAAATCACGTTTTATCAAACGTGAGCTAGCACTTTTATAGGCATTGATGAATTTTGTCAATTCTGTTTTAGGTTGAGCTTTGAACATAATGTGAACGT
>NZ_JBHUMO010000044.1:829-934 GCF_042685105.1 Enterococcus camelliae
TGAAGAATCATTTTTTACTTCTTCATATGCTTTTTTTCGGTCATTAAGCATTAGATTATAGACCTTACGGACACAGCCAAAAGATTGGGCAAAGAAGAGCTCTTG
>NZ_JBHUMO010000044.1:944-1455 GCF_042685105.1 Enterococcus camelliae
CGCCTTATCTAAATTGAGTTGCGCATTAGCTAAGGCAAGACTATCAACTTCCTTCAAAAACGGAAATTCTTCTTTGTATTTAGCAGGGGTGGGAAAGACCATTTTTTTAGAAGAATCATTTTTTACTTCTTCATATGCTTTTTTTCGGTCATTAAGCATTAGATTATAGACCTTACGGACACAGCCAAAAGATTGGGCAAAGAAGAGCTCTTGCTCTTCTGTTGGATAGAGTCTGAATTTATATGCTTTTAGTCGTTCCATAAAATTCACCTACTCTCTACTTATGATTATTTTCTTGATTTTGAATATAGTTCTTAATCACCTCAATTGGTACAGCGCCAGTTGTCAAAAGACAAAAACTTTTAGACCAGAACATTTCTTTCCAAAGAAATTGTTTCACTTTTGGAAAATCACGTTTTATCAAACGTGAGCTAGCACTTTTATAGGCATTGATGAATTTTGTCAATTCTGTTTTAGGTTGAGCTTTGAACATAATGTGAACGTGATCTCT
>NZ_JBHUMO010000044.1:1465-1939 GCF_042685105.1 Enterococcus camelliae
CCGCCAGTTGTCAAAAGACAAAAACTTTTAGACCAGAACATTTCTTTCCAAAGAAATTGTTTCACTTTTGGGAAATCACGTTTTATCAAACGTGAGCTAGCACTTTTATAGGCATTGATGAATTTTGTCAATTCTGTTTTAGGTTGAGCTTTGAACATAATGTGAACGTGATCTCTATCATGATTCCACTCAACTAAAGTAATGTGATACGATTCTGAAATTCTTTCAAAAGTCGCTTTAGCATAGTCAGATATTTCCTCATCAATTACTTGTCTACGGTATTTAGTTACTAAAACAAGGTGATAATAAAGAAGAAATACTGAATGATTGTTTGTATCTAATTCCATGTTATATCAACTCATTCCTTATATGGACTGATTATAACATAGGACAAAATAAAAAGGCAATGTGCCTTAATTGTCGGTTTTCGAGTTACCAACGGTAATCCTCATACCGAACGGCATTCATCACCCA
>NZ_JBHUMO010000044.1:1949-5046 GCF_042685105.1 Enterococcus camelliae
GGTGATACGATTCTGAAATTCTTTCAAAAGTCGCTTTAGCATAGTCAGATATTTCCTCATCAATTACTTGTCTACGGTATTTAGTTCCTAAAACAAGGTGATAATAAAGAAGAAATACTGAATGGTTATTTGTATCTAATTCCATGTTATATCAACTCATTCCTTATATAGACTGATTATAACATAGGACAAAATAAAAAGGCAATATGCCTTAATTGTCGGTTTTCGAGTTACCAACGGTAACCCTCATACCGAACGGCATTCATCACCCACCTATAGAGGATGGGCGACTTCTGCCTAATTTAGTTAAAATCTTCGGATTGAGAAAAATTGCTTTTAACAACGATATAATTTTCAGTAGAATGAATCTCACATGATAGCGACTTCAGCCAAACTAACTCATTTTGTAGGAATTCTTCCTGAATACAATTCATCATAAGTCTCCCGCTAAATCAATACTTTTATAGATTTTCGTCTTTACTAGTAAAATATACGAACAAACGAATACTATACTTATCGAAAAGCTTAATATCATAGTACCATATTGACTAATAAAATTACCTAAAAACATCCCGATTGGTGCGGCCAAGTAAATAACACAATCAATGATACCTAAAATTTTCCCGCGATTTCTATGATCAATTGAACTAACAAAATAACTGAACAACGGCTGTGTGAGCGTATCAAAAAAGCCATAAAACGATAAAACAATGAAATTCACTAGATTCATTTGGTGACTGAAAGGAAGTAGCAGGAAGCAGATGGAAGATCCTAATAATCCTATTTTAGTCAATTTTGATACTTTTTTTCTATAATGGATAACAAAAAACGAAGCAAATAGTTCTCCTATATTGATAGAAGATTTTAGTAGCGATAAAAAAACAGGCGAAGTTTGACTAGTATACTTAAGCATAAAATAAGGTAATATATTTGGTATATACCCATAATCTAAATTCAATAAGAACAGCAAACAAATAAATATCATGATTTTCTTATCCTTGATAATTTTTTCTTTGATAAAATAAAAAATAGGTTCGTCAGCCTTTTTTTGATGGAAACCCTCATTTTTTTGTATCACCCGTGTATCCTTGATAGGCAAGAAGACAATTAGAAGCAAAGCTAAAATTAGCAAGAAAATAATAACAACATAGATTATCTCTACACTTACAAACTTAATCAATATGCCAGAAACGACATTACTTGTAATAGTAAGTATCTGGTTAAACAATCCTGCAATACCGTCATATTTCATAAATTCATCGGTTGTCATCATTTCGGCTGCTGTAGATACTAAACATCTTAAAAACAATGTATTTATTGCTGTAAAAATCAAATAAAAAACAGCCCACTGAAGGTTTATATTTACAAAATAGCTTATGGAGACAGTTATTATAAATCCCCAAATACTGAAAAAAAAGATTTTCCTCTTTGAATAAAAATCCACAATTATCCCTACAACCAAAGACATTCCGGCTTGTAAAACAAATGAAGAACTAATGATTATGACTAAAGACTTTAATTCTTCCTGTCGTTTAAAAACTTCCCAAAGTATATTCAACTGAAACAAAGTCGTAGAAAATAAAACAAGTACATTTAAACACAAAAAAGGTATAATTTTTTTTTTCATTTATATTCTCCAAAAAATAAGCAAGATTTCCTTTTTGAATGTCACATTGTGAGTAATTTTTATTGTTTTTCGACACATAATATTCTTCTGCTCGACAACCTCCACCACAAATATACTTAATCTCACAGTTTTTGCATTTATTAATACTATCTACTAATTCGTTTTCTAAAACTCTATTTCTATTATTTTTAATGTCAATAACTGCGGTGCTCTTAATTAAATTTGTAATTTTAAAATCTGCATGGTGAAGTTTAACACAAGGATATACATTTCCTAGCGGATCAATACTTAATATAGTAATTCCAGCTCCACAGTGGGTAATTGGAAATCCGGTAGAACTTATTAATTTATTGAGCATTAAACATTGATCAATTCATCACAATAGATGAAATCGTTTCTATTATAACACAATATTTTTTTTTTACAAGAATTTCCAATTTGAATGTACCCATTTTTTCACTGGTAAGTTGTAAAAGGTTCATTGTAAGATGAACTTAGCCACTTTCAGACAATAAAAAAACGTCATAGCAAAAAATCGTGTATTATTGAAGTTCCAACACAATCAATAAGGAGATTTTCGCTATGACGCATACTGAACATACCACACAATCACGGAAAGGAAAACACCTATCATTTGATGAACGACAATTTATCGCTTATTTGAAGAACAAATTGGGACTGTCCAATCGAGCAATCGCGAAAGAGTTGGGGCGAGCTCCTCAAACGATCCATAATGAAATCAAAGATGGAACTGTCGATGTTATCAAACAACGTCAAATACATGGCACAAAACAATATGATTATCGCAAGACGGAATATTCTCCTGAAGTTGGGCAAAAAGCTTAGGATACTGCGCGATTGAATTCTGGCAGAACCTACCTTTGGGTCGAGTCAACTGACTTCATTGCCTATGCGGATGATCAAATTTTACGATTGCATCAATCACCAGATAGTGTGGTTGGCACTGCGAAAGTAGCGAACTTGTTTCCAGAAAAAAGGATTCCTTGCACAAAGACCTTGTATAACTGGATTGACAAAGGATTTATGGAAACTCAAAACATTGATCTTGTCTTGAAAGTACGAAGAAAAACGAAATCAACAAAGATTAGAAAGAACAAGACGTTTCTAGGTAATTCAATTGATTTACGCCCAGACTGTGTGACTGCTAGAGAAACGTTTGGCCACTGGAAAATCGACACTGTCGTTGGGTTGAAATCTGGACAAGATCAAGTACTGCTAACGTTGACTGAACGAAAAACACGGTTTGAAATCATTCAAAAAATTGAAGGGAAAAATGCCTTGGCGGTTCAATCAGGCATTTAGACTCTTCAAGAGCAATTTGGACAGTTCTTTAAGGATATAGTTAAAACAATTACTTCTGATAATGGCGTTGAATTCTCAACATTATCCACGTGTCTTGACGGCATCGTTGATGTCTATTTTACGCACCCTTATTCTTCATGGGAACGT
>NZ_JBHUMO010000044.1:5056-6787 GCF_042685105.1 Enterococcus camelliae
ATCATCAATTACTTGTCTACGGTATTTAGTTACTAAAACAAGGTGCTAATAAAGAAGAAATACTGAATGGCTATTTGTATCTAATTCCATGTTATATCAACTCATTCCTTATATAGACTGATCATAACATAGGACAAAATAAAAAGGCAATGTGCCTTAATTGTCGGTTTTCGAGTTACCAACGGTAACCCTCATACCGAACGGCATTCATCACCCAACTATAGAGGGATGGGCGACTTCTGCCTAATTTAGTTAAATAGTCAATTTGTTGTTGGATAGCCGAGCCATGAAAAGTTAAAATGAACGGTTCTTGTAACAAGTCTTTCACTGAAAAAGAAATGCGTGCAAAAGATTGTCGAACAATAAAGCAAATCATCAAAGCGCTGCCAGACCCAACTTGGATCTGGCAGCGCTTTGTGTTTTTAGGCGGATGACTCATCGTACAACTTAGTTTTTAGTAATTCTTTGGCTTGCTTGTTGGTATTTCTATTTGCAAGAAACGACAATTTTTTTCAGCGCTGAATTGGTGAACTGAAAGAGGAGGAATAACTAACAAATGATTGTGTGTAGCTACCTCTGATAATTGATTTGCGTATTGGACGGTTAAAGCACCTTCTAAAACCAGAATTACTTTTACCAAATCGCTTTTTTCTGAACTGATGCTTTCGCCTGCACTGAAAGCAAACAAGGTGATCGGTGTTGTAACGGCTAGGTTCTTTGTTAGTGAGCGACTAGCAATCTGTTCTGGTGAAAATTGAACTAGCTCTGTTAAGTTAAATTTCACTTTATTTACGCTCTCCTTTATTCTCAGGCTTGACTACTACTAACAACATTTGAAATGATTCTACTGCGAATAAAGAATGAGGAATCGTTGCAGGCATTACAATACTTTCGCCAGCGGTCACTGTATAGGTTTCATCAGCAATTTTAATAAGGGCTGTTCCTGACAAAATATTGACCATCGCATCACCATTGGAGCGATGGGTAGCAATTTCTTGATTTTTATCTAATGAAAAAAGTGTCATTCCCATGCTTGATCGTTGCACCAACGTTTTGCTAATAATTTGTTCTTCACCAAAAGGTATGAGTTTTTTTAAGTCTAATACTTCTTTTTGAGGAATTCGTTCGATAAACTTCATTTTGACTACCTCTTTCAGTTCTTATTTTATACTGCAAATGGTAATGTAACATAACTCTTTCCCAGTTTTATTAAAAAATGAAAACATATTTTTAAACATTTTTCGATTCTCAGGTTTCATTCCACGATAGATAATTTGGATGGTTGAGAACAAACCCTCATCACGAATCATCCCTTTAGGAGACATTAAGCTCATTTTTCCAGTTTGACTAGTTACTTTTTGAAATCCGGTTTCTTGAAATAGTTGAATCCAATCATCTATGTATAAAGGATCCACTTTTACATGAATTGTTTCTTGCAATTGTTTAACAATTTTAGCAATCTGGGGATCTAAAAACGAGATATCATGCGTCAGTAAACGACCTCCAGGTTTTAGTACACGTAGATACTCTGCTATTGCTTGCTTTTTAGCTCGAGGGCTTAACATCGTTAACATGGCTTCGTTGATTGAACCGAGCGCGCACACCCGTGACTTTAGTCGTGGGTAAACGCTCGTCGGAACCAAGTTCCGAAAACGTACAGTCAGCATATTGAGAAATCAATGTGTAGAAACGGGCATAACGAAATGACCCGTGCAACAAAGAAACTGAATT
>NZ_JBHUMO010000044.1:6797-14546 GCF_042685105.1 Enterococcus camelliae
GTTAAGCATTAGATTGTAGACCTTACGGACACAGCCAAAAGATTGGGCAAAGAAGAGCTCTTGCTCTTCTGTTGGATAGAGTCTGAATTTATATGCTTTTAGTCGTTCCATAAAATTCACCAACTCTCTACTTATGATTATTTTTTTGATTTTGAATATAGTTCTTAATCACCCCAATTGGTACACCGACAGTTGTCAAAAGACAAAAACTTTTAGACCAGAACATTTCTTTCCAAAGAAATTGTTTCACTTTTGGGAAATTACGTTTTATCAAACGTGAGCTAGCACTTTTATAGGCATTGATGAATTTTGTCAATTCTGTCTTAGGTTGAGCTTTGAACATAATGTGAACGTGATCTCTATCATGATTCCACTCAACTAAAATAATGTGATACGATTCTGAAATTCTTTCAAAAGTCGATTTAGCATAGTCAGATATTTCATCATCAATTACTTGTCTACGGTATTTAGTTACTAAAACAAGGTGATAATAAAGAAGAAATACTGAATGGTTATTTGTATCTAATTCCATGTTATTTTTCTTTGGTTGTTGTAGAAAAAGCGAGTGAATAGAACTCTGGCAATCCTTTCAATACTTCTTTTTGCTCCTTTAATGAATACAAGGTAGGTGTGGTATTGGTCTTTTGTTGGGTTTCCGTAGGTGTCTTGGTCGTACAACCTACCCACACTATTTCTCCAATGAATCAAATTTTTCTTTCATTGTGGGATTATTTTTCACAAGTTTTTTGACAGTCAAATCGTCTGCTTTATTATTGGCTAAGCGAAGATTATTTTCCGATGACAACAGTGCGTCTTTCGTTTTTTGCAAATGCGTAATTGTCTTGTCGATTTCATCGATAGCCGTTTGAAATTTGCGACTAGCAAGCTCGTAATTTTTTGCAAAACCAGTCTTAAATGCTGTAAGTTCTTCTTCAAAATTGGTGATATCAATATTTTGCTCACGCATTAATGCAACTTCTTGCTTGTATTGTAATGAATTCATCGCTGCATTTCGTAGTAAGGTAATAATTGGAATAAAGAATTGGGGGCGGATGACATACATTTTTTCATACTCATACGAAACATCCACAATCCCAGTGTTGTACAATTCATTGTCTGCTTCCAGCATCGTGACAAGAATGGCATATTCACACTGCTTTTCGTTGCGATCTTTATCCAACTCTTTAAAAAAGTGTTCATTCTTTTTCTTCGTAGCCGTTTCATCGCCTTCATTTTTCATCTCAAACATGATGGAAATAATTTCTGTGCCTCGTTCATCAAATTCGCGATAAATATAATCGCCCTTGCTCCCCGTGCGTGCATCATTATCTTTTCCAAATTGCGCACGTGGAAAAGCTGTCGTACGTAGCCGATTAAACTCTATTTCGCAGTGTTGTTCCAGACTTTCTCCCACCATTTTGGTCGATTGTTTTGCTTTAAAATCCTTGTAAAAAGCAATGGTCTCTTCTTTTTGTTTTAATTCCATTGCATATTTTTGGTGAATCGCAGTCTTTTCTAGTTCTGTTTCTTTTTCTTGTAATTGGAGTTTGGTTTGCAAAGCTGCAATTTCCTGTTCTTTGTGCGCATTGGCTTCCAGTAATTGCACATTGCTCGCATTTTCCAGTTCTTTGATTTTTGAGTGCAGCGTAGCAATTTCTCGCTCTTTTACCGAGAGCTCTTCCACCTTGGACTTTTCAACCTCACTCTTCAGCAACTCTTTCTCACTTGCAAAGGCCGTGATTGTGTGTTTTAATTCTTGAATTTCTTGTTCTTTTAGCGAAAGTTTTTTATCTAATGCACTGGCTGCCTTTGCTTCAGCCAATGCCAATTCACTTCGATGTTGTTGAGAAATTTGTTCGAGTTTTTCATGAATCTCTTCGGTAAATTCTTTTGTCCGTACTTGATTTAAAATTTCCGCATAACTTGCTTCATCGATGGTAAATTCTTTGCCACAATTGGGACATTTCAGTTGATGCATGCACAATTCCTCCTTGTGTTTTGGTGTGGGTAGATCATTTTTTCAATCATACGTCTAGTTTTAAAATACGAGAAAGAAAATAAAAAATCCTGTCTCCTTCAATATTAATAACTTTTCCGATAAATACCTTTTCCAACAAATTCTATAATACCCAAATCTCTCAAATTTTGTAATACTTGACGCATTTTTTCCTCGATATGTTGATTTTTTGGATGTAAAATTTGCATTTGCGACTTATATTGATACACATCTGCCAAAGTAAATTGATCATCTTGAATTTTTATCAATTCAAAAATTTCTTGTTTCCATCCATTTAATTGGGTTCTTATGACCTCTTCTTTCATTAATAAATTTGTAGGCGAATCTTCAGACATCACTGTTGTCAAATACGTTGGCTTTAGTGTTTGCTGAAACTTCATTAGCTCTGATAACCACTCTTGTTTTATTTCATTGGTTAATGGGTCATGATAAATGGCCTCAATGTCATTTACAAGTTTGGCAATCAACTGTTGATCATTAAACAGCACACCATATTCCAAGTTGCTGTGAAGTCCACCATTTGTCAAATTAGCTGAAGTAACAATGCCATACTTTCTGTCAAAAAGATAAATTTTTGCATGTAACGTCGCATACCCAAAAAGTCGGCCATTTTCTCCTAGCCAAGTAGATAATGCCTCAGTGTCCAAAGACTGAGACATAATATTTCTTAAAGATGGATTGGTCACTAAAGAAAGTTTAGTAGCTGCTTTTTTGTATGAAAGTAGTGATTTAGTGGCATCCGTCTTTACATAAGGTGAGACACACTCTATTGACTGAGTGGCGGAACTAGTTAAATCCATCAATTTTTCATAATGATTTCTTTTTAACAACTCCAACATATCGAATCTTCTCCTAGTCAAACTTAATCGGATAACCTAGCATCTTGATCAAGCAGTCTTCCTATTATCTTTTACCTCTTCCGAAAAGGCAAAATCTCTTCCTTAACGACCTCATTCAAATTTTGAATCATTGAACGTCCGTACTTTAATTTCGTAACCGGATTATCATTTGCTTCACGGTAGGCTTGATAATTACCAGTTTTTTTCAATTCATTTTCACCCGGTTGCTTCTCGTTTTTCTCATTAAAATTGGAAACCACATAAGCAACTTCCTCTTCATCAACATGCCAAAAATCCGCAAACCCCTTGATAACGGTTGTCTCCTGTTTTTGAATAACATCTTCTAGAACATTTGACACATTTTGATCGCGATATGCTTCAGGATTCTCTAAAATATTCGCCCAAATTTCTTGCAATACTTCAGCTAATTTAGGATTATTTTTCCGCAAAGTTTCAATGTATTTGTTGATTTCAGCCGTTGCTTTCTGATCTTCTTTTGGCAACAACTCATACTCATCATCTCCAGAAGGTACAAAAGCCTGAATTAACATCAAGATATATTCGTAGTTAATTTCTTCTGTATTTACCGACTCTAGTTCATAAGCAATATCTACCTCAACATCATCAGGACCAGGGTCGCTACCTATTCTGATTATTTCAATTGCATTTTCATATTTTCCACGATACGCCTCATATTCTTTGGGGTTAAAAGGAAATTCACTTCCCATCATATCCATATCAAATTCAGAATATACTTGAACTGCCGCATAAGCTTTGTCAAATTGTTGAAATGCTTTAATGAATCTCTTTAATTCTCCTTGATTCATTCCTTCGAGATTCAATTCTTTGGGGTTTGAAACAAGCTCTTTTAATTCCGTAATTGTCTCCGAAAAAGAAGTGGCAGATTCCTGCCAGCTTGGCGCCAACACTTCATTTTGTCCCCCATTGGAATAAAGAATAAGTGCCTCTTTCACCTTTTCCTCAAATGTTTTAGGTGCTTGAAAAGTAACAATTTGACCATACTTTTTATACTTGTCAAATAAACGATTGGTCCGCGAAAAAGCCTGAATTAAGTCGTGTGGTTTCATTGGTTGTCGATCAATAAATAACGTTGATAAACATGGCGCATCAAACCCTGTCAATAAGCGGTCTACAACAATCACTAAATCCAATTGTTCGGAACGCACCAAATATTTTTCTTTTTTTCGAGCTAGTCGATCATTTACATTGCGGTTGTATGCACGCATTGTCTCAATTGTAAAATTTGTTCCAAACTCTTGATTATAAAGTGTTATCGCCTTTTTCATTTCATCTTGATTCGCTATTGAAGCTTCCTCATTTTCAGAAATCGAATATGTAATAGCCACTTTAGGAAAATCCGGCAGCACACGCTTTACTTCTTTATCTATGACAATGCTACTTTCACCATTTTTAACAGATTGAAACAAGTCAAAATATTTTTGGGCTTGTGCAATCGAACTAGTCGTTAAAATGGCATCATACGTTTGTCCAACACCTTTCATAAAGCCCAATTTATTCCTAGATTTATTTACAATTGAACGAACAACCTCTAGCATGTGTTCTTCTTTTAAATAAATGTTTTTAGGCAAACGCGCCTCTTTATCAGGAATCGACCAGTCGGCAATAGCAAGTTCATTTTTAGATTCTAATTGGGCAACAATACAATCCAAATCATCTTGAGCATAGGTGGACTTATACTCCACCTGAAATCCCAAAACAGCCCTATCATGGATGGCTTCTTTCACTGTGTATTCATGAAGGCAATCCCCATATTGTTGTGCAGTAGTTCGTGGTAAATCACCAACAGCTGTTTTGGCATTTTCTTTAAAAATAGGTGTTCCTGTAAAGCCATACCACAAGGAATAGATGAAGAATTCTTCAATTTCTCTTTTTTTCGCTGGACTAACTGCACGGTGGCATTCATCGACAACAAACGCTACTTTTAAGTTCACCAACTTTTCATATTGTTTGGACTTTTCTTGCTGAGCAAAACGCTTCATGACGAAATTTAATTTTTGAATAGTGGTCACAACAACTGTACGATCATCGGACAATAACTTTTTGATTAAATCGTTCACATTATCCGTTTCATCAATTTCGATTACATCATTTTCTGCATAAGAAGTAAATGAATTCGTTGTTTGTTGATCCAAATCGACACGATCCACGATAAAAATCGTTTTTTGCAATGAAGGAATTTGCAAAAGATTTCGCGCCACTTTATAGGAAGTTAATGTTTTCCCCGAACCTGTTGTATGCCAAACAAAACCAGATTTTTGTCGTTTGGATGCTTCTTTCACCTGCTCAATCGCATGAATTTGATATGGACGTAATAAAATTAATGCACGTTTTTCGTTGTCCAATACGGTGTACTGTGTCACCATTTTGTGCGCCATTGGAATGGACAGTACTTCCCTCGCAAATTCCAAGTAATCCGTCACAGGTTGATTTTCTTGATCGACCCATTTGGTTAAGAATTGCTCATTTAATTTCGTATCCTGTGCAGCAGCAATGTAACGTGAATCTGAACCATTTGATACAACAAACATCTGTACAGTTGAGTAGATACCAGTAAATTTCCCTTCTCGAACGTATTTTTTGATTTGTCGAAACGCATCCATATATGAATGTGATCGATTTTTTAGTTCTATATGAATCATTGGCAAACCATTAATTAACAAAGTAACGTCAAAGCGGCGATTGGCATCCTCCATGACTCGTTTTGAAGACACGAACTGATTGATGACCTCATAAGAAGAAATTCCTCCCGCCACATCTTGTCGGTTAATAACCCGCAACCGAATGGTACCTAACGTTGCATCCTGTCTTTGAACTTGCACCTTAGCAATACCATTTTCACCAACTAGCCACTTTGAAGCTTCATAAAAACTACCAAATGATAGTTGATTTTTAATTTGACGAAACTCTTGTTCCGATAGTGGGACTTCTCCAAGAACATCTTGATTGTTGCGTTCAAGTTTTAATTTAAAATTTTCCCACAGCTCTTCTTCTGTATGTAAATCATTTCGATAAACCCATTGCGAAGGTCCAGAAATTAGTTGCTGAATCAGTGTATCTTCCATTATTTGCTCGGCTGTCATTTGCGCCATCATTTCACCCACTTTTGTTATTTTATTTTTCAAAAAACTAGTTCTTATTATTGAAATATTTTCATATATATACATGATAAATCGGTTTCTCATCAAAAATTATAGCATAACTATCCGTTCATTTACGTATCATTGTGAAACAAATGATGATTGATTCATTAAAATTTATTGGGAAGAGTGTAAGTTAAATACGTTAGCAGAGTTCAATCCTACATCCAATTTACCTGAAATATTCGAGTATGTTGATTTAGAATCTGTAGTTGGAACTAAATTGATCGGACATAGAACGGAAAATAGAGATTCTGCTCCTTCAAGAGCGCAACGTTTAGCTAAAAAAAATGATGTATTTTATCAGACAGTACGTCCTTATCAAAAGAATAATTATCTCTTTGATTTATCCAATGCTAACTATGTTTTTTCTACAGGTTATGCACAAATGAGACCTATAGGCAATGGTCACTTTCTTTTGGCTTTAGTGCAAGAAGACAAATTTGTAAATAAAGTTTTAGAAAGAAGCACAGGAACAAGCTATCCAGCTATAAATTCAAATGAACTTGCACAGTTACTCGTCAAAGTACCTATTGACATTAGAGAACAACAAAAAATAGGCTCATTCTTCAAACAATTAGATGAAACTATCGTTCTTCATCTGTTTTAGATAAATTCTCTTAATAAAATAACAAAAACCCATCTGTCAAAGACCAGATAGGTAGCGCATAATTTTATCATTATCCTGATTTTCTAATTCTTGAATAATGTGTAAATAGATTTGTTGAGTTGTGGTCATATTCGCATGTCCCAACCTACGAGCAACACTTGCAATTGAAACACCAGCAAATAATAACAAAGAAGCATGTGTATGTCGTAATCCATGAATCGTAATTACCGGAATATTGGTTTTCTTACAGTATCTCTTGAGTAGATTATTAACAGTTGAGTTAAACACTCTCGCTTCAACAAAAATAGGTTCATCTTGTGGAAGATCCTTGATTAATTGAGCAAACTGCATCCCTGTTTTCCAGTCAATAGAGACGTGTCTTTTTGATGATGCATTTTTTGTACCCATGAACCCTCCTTCATTTGTTTTATAATTCCAAGTTTTAGTCACCGAAACTGTCTGATTGAAGAAATTAAAATCCTCAGGTGTAAGTGCTAACGCTTCAGAAAAACGTAAGCCAGTTTTAGCGATTAATAGGATTAACCAATCAAATGTCACTTTTTCTGTTAATTCCAACGTATCCAATAATTTTTGTAAATCAAACTGATTCAAGTATTTATCTTTCTTTGGACGAGGTGTTTTTCCTTTTATTACAACCTTTCTCGTTGGATCGGATAAAATAACACGTTCATCTAATGCATCTCTTAGTGCCCCTTTTAATTGATGATGAAAATCTAAGGTTGTTTGACGTTCGTGCGTCAAAGCATATTGATTTAATAAGCTTTGATAGGATTTTCGATCTATGTCATGAAGTAGCAAAGATGGTGCTAATTCTTTCACCCATCTTAAACTCATCTTGTATTTTGATAGAGTCACTTCCCTTACCGCACCAACTTTGTACAAATCAATCCATTCCTTAAAATATTCATGAAACGTTACCTGCTTTTCCATAAAAAAACCTCCACATAATTATTTGACCGCAGTCCATTCATTATGTAGAGGATATAATAAGAAATTCAACGTTATTTTTATTTTTAAACAAACATTTTTTGTAACATACTTTTTTTCATTAAATTGAGCTGATCGATCTTACGTTGATGAAGA
>NZ_JBHUMO010000044.1:14705-15100 GCF_042685105.1 Enterococcus camelliae
GAAAGATTAGGTTGAGCCCCCACTGTTGGGTTACGTCTAATATATTCCTTTACTACGTTTCCTGATAACGATGTAATAAGAAAATCAGTGTCAAAATCATATCCTCTTATTATTGCTAGAGCTTGATTAGTATTAGCTGGTAGTATTGATTTAGTTACAATTGCTGTCCTTCCTAATGTACCTGCTATTGAAAATAAAATATCTTTTTCTTCTAATCGAGATCTTTTTAAATAACTGTCATGTTCTTTTTGTTTTACTTTATTAACCGGATAAATTTTACCATTAGTTATATTTTCAACTTTAACAAAATTAACATCACCAATACCTGTTTTATCCTTAGGTGTCGTTCCTTTAGTAATTAATTTAGTATATTCTCCCAACTTACGCTCTTCCCA
>NZ_JBHUMO010000044.1:15246-28156 GCF_042685105.1 Enterococcus camelliae
GTTCTAACTTACGTTGATGAAGAGCGATGGTGTTGTCAAAATTTGATAATAATCTAGCCACCTTGTGTTGTTCTTCCAAACGTGGTAACGGAATAGGAAATTCAACCAAGACGTTTTGATTTAAATGTTTAATTGTTCCACCGGTAGATCGTTGGTCTGCAAACTTCAAAAGGAACGGTGCTTTTAAATAGTGAAACAAATATCTACTATCAACAGCAAGAGCCTCTTTAACTCTGACGTTAAAAACTCCTGCGTTTAAGGTGGCAGGTATCGTCAAACCTTCAACATAAGCAACCTTACCAAGAGTTCCATCTTTTGTAATTAGAATGCTTCCATTCGAAATTTGAATTTTTTTATCTTGCTCAAAACGCTCTTTTTCTACGTAGTGAATGTTTGAATAATCGATTGCGCCATCCTTAAAGTCAGTCCCTGTGATTAACATATAGTCACCGTTATCGAGAAACTCTAAAGTCCTTAAATTTTGCCAACCAATTCTTGCATTCATCGTCGCAATTTCTGAAAGTTTACGCTCTTCCCACTCTTCCGTAAACCCTTTAAATCGAACAAGTGGTTTTCTAGTCGTGCTCATGCAAGACCACCTCCATTGAACAATTGACGAAATTGCATCAATTCTTTCTCAATGTCTTGATCTGTTGAGACTAATTCGTCAAATAATTTAGCAAGTTCTTGTTCCGCTTCATGCAATTCTTGATTGGTTGTAACAATTTCTTTTGATAGTTCTCCTAAATCAATTGGTTCTTCTTCTTCAAATGTATCCACATATCGAGGAATGTTCAGATTAAAATCATTTTCTTTGATTTCATTAAATGAAGCGACGTGTGCAAATTTGTCACTATTTTCGCGTTTTTTGTATGTTTCAATAATCTTTTCAATGTGCTGTTGCTCAAGAATATTTTGATTTTTCCCTTTGGTAAAATCATTCGATGCGTCAATAAATAGAACATCCTTCATTGGGCGATTTTTCTTTAAAATAATGACCGTTGTTGGAATGGATGTATTAAAAAAGATGTTTGCTGGTAACCCAATAACTGTATCAATCGCACCATTTTCCAACAATATCTCTCGAATTTTTCCTTCTGCATTTCCTCTAAATAAAACACCATGTGGCAAAACAATGGCCATCACACCAGTTTCTTTCAAATGATAAAATCCATGAAGTAAAAAGGCAAAGTCTGCTTTGGATTTTGGTGCAAGAACGCCATACATGGAAAAACGCGGATCATCTAAAAAACCCTTTTCGCCTGACCATTTTGCTGAATAAGGCGGATTCATTAAGACAGCATCGAAATTGGTAGGTTCCTCTGTTGGCCAGTCAGCATCAAGCGTATCACCATTATGCAAATGTTGATTGGCTATGTCGACACCATGTAAAATCATATTCATTCGTGCCAAATTATAGGTCGACGTATTTAATTCCTGTCCAAAATAATTGATGGTTCCCTTTTCATTTGAATACTTTTTAACATTGAGTAGTAATGAACCTGAACCCATCGTTGGATCATAAACTGAAAAGCCTTTTTGATCTTCTTTACCTGCAACCGCAATCCGTGTCATTAATTCTGAAATTGGCTGAGGTGTATAGAATTCCCCTGCTTTTTTCCCTGACTCGGAAGCAAATTGTCCAATCAAATATTCATAAGCATCGCCCAAAACATCGCCTTGATGTGCTAAGTCAAGTCCAGCGAGTTCTTTCATGACATTACCTACCGTTTGATTCTGTTTCTGTGGGGTCGATCCTAATTTTTTAGAGTACAAATCAACATCTTCAAATAGATTTTCAAAAAGTTCGCTACTTTGTTCAATATTACGAAAGCCTTGCGCCAAGTCTTCTAATTGAAATTTCCCGCGAAAAACGTCACTCACTAACGCTGTAAAGGTTAATGATGGCGCAATAGCATAGGAGTTTTCATCTTGTAGGGCTTCAATTAAATCGTTACGAATTTCCTCATCAGTCATAGCTTCATTGAAAATCGCTTGAGCTTCTTCCAAGTTATTAGCAGTTTTTTCTAGCAAATCAACCGCCAATACGAGCATTTTATCTGATAGATACTTATAAAAAACCAGCCCTAAAAGATAATTCTTGTATTCGTTTGCATCCATTTTTGATCGCAAAATATCTGCTGAATTCCATAATGCTTGGTACAAATTTTTTGAGTTTTGACTATTTGACAACACTATCGCTCCTCTACAACATAAGTTTTTCTATTATTATCAAATGAAATACCTAAAAAAGCAATTTTTTTCGTATCGTCAAGTGATTTAATTATCTTAAATTCCCTGTTCCTGTATACTATACCTATAACAAACTCTACATAGGAGGTACCGGATGGCAAAAGCAGCAACTGCTCAATCAAAGCAAGATAAATTATACGAGCGGACACTCAAGACAATTGGTGTGGTCGCAAAACTACCTATCATCCGCGTGAATCGCAAGAAGTTTCTAAAAGAACAATTTGCGGGATCACCTGATTTGGAGAAGATCATTAAATATGGGCCACAGTCCGTTTATACGACGACTGATTTACGAAAAAAGGCTACAGAAATTATCAAAACTAGCACCAAGAAAACTTCTTTAGCAAGTTTTGCGGCAGGAATGCCTTCTAATCCATTAATTATGATGGTCGCTGGTAGTGCTGATGTTGCACAATATTTCGGTTTTGCGATTCATATGGCGCAACAAATTGCCTATTTATTTGGAGAAGAGGACTTATTTACAAGTAAAACAGATGAACTATCCGAAGAAGCAAAACTGCGAATTATTGCCTATCTTGGGGTCATGTTTGGGGTTGGTGGTGCAGCCTTTCTGGTCTCAAAAATTTCCAAGCAAGCGGGAGAACATCTTGGACAACGCATCGCAGCCAAAACACTGACTCAAACAAGTTGGTTCCCACTAGTCAAAAAAGTGGGCGCTAAGATGGGGCAAACGATTACTCAAGAATCCATTGAGAAAACCGTCACCAAATCGGTTCCTATTATCGGAGGCGTCATTTCAGGTAGCCTCACCTATGTAACGTTCATTCCGATGGGTAATCGTCTGGCGGATGCGTTTGTCTTGCATCTTGATGGGCAATTTACGGAAGCTCCTTTCACACTAGCTAAAAGAAGACACTTTCTTGAACGTTTCAAACGTCGCCAAAAACCCATGGATGAAATTATCGAAGGCGAATTCAAAGTGTTGCCATTGGAAGGCCTAGAAAATGAAAGAAATCATTAAATACACCTGTCACGAGGAAAACAAATTGCTAGGCTTCCATCAAAGTAGACACTAGAAAAAATGACTAATCTACGATGCGGGAGCTTAGCATTTCGCTCGTCGTGCGTTCATTTAGGTTTCCCAAATTATTTTTTTCGTAAAACTCTCATTCAATTTTTATCCTATTTTTGAAATATTCGCTATAATAGTGAATGAGTACCATTTAGAGGAGGAGTTTCATGACAGCATTTGAACATTTTTATCAACTTTTCGAGCCTGAACACTATCAACTTTTTCTTGATATTGATCGTGCGGCAAAACAAATTTCCGGCAAAACAACCATCACTGGTATCGCCAAGCAAGCCACCATTGCCCTTCATCAAAAGGATTTGACCATTCAATCCGTCCAAGCAGATGGCGTGGCTATTGATTTTCACATTGATGCCGATCAAGATGCTATCCGATTGACATTGCCTAAAGCAGGCAAGACAACCCTTGTCATTACCTATCAAACAAACTTAACAGATACTATGATGGGCATCTATCCTTCGTATTACGAAGTAGACGGAGTTAAGAAACAACTGATTGGGACGCAATTTGAGACCAACTCTGCTCGGCAGGCCTTTCCTTGTGTGGACGAACCCGAAGCCAAAGCGACGTTTGACTTAGCGATTCGTTTTGATGAACAGGAAGGGGAAACCATCTTAGCCAACATGCCAGAAACCAAATGTGTTGAGGGTGTGCACTATTTTGATACGACCGTCAAGATGTCAACTTATTTGGTTGCTTTTGGTTTTGGTGAATTGCAAAGCAAAACGACCACAACCAAAAGTGGGGTCAAAGTAGGAGTGTTTGGCACTTACGCACATGCCGCGAAGGAATTGGACTTTGGTTTAGACATTGCCAAGCGTTCGATTGAATTCTATGAGGACTTTTTCCAAACGCCTTACCCACTTCCTCATTCATGGCAATTAGGATTGCCCGATTTTTCAGCAGGTGCAATGGAAAACTGGGGATTGATTACGTATCGTGAAGCTTACTTATTGCTTGATCCCGATAATACAAGCTTAACGACCAAACGTGTGGTTGCCACCGTGATTGCCCATGAAGTCGCTCACCAATGGTTTGGCGACTTGGTTACGATGAAATGGTGGGATGATTTATGGTTAAATGAAAGTTTTGCCAACATGATGGAATACGTTTGTATTGATGCGATTGAACCGGAATGGCACGTTTGGGAAAGCTTCCATACCTCGGATGTTCCAGCTGCTTTGTTGCGGGATGCGACAGATGGTGTTCAATCGGTCCACGTTGCAGTTGAAGATCCAGCAGAAGTGGATGCTTTGTTTGATGCGGCCATTGTTTATGCGAAAGGTGCCCGCATGTTAGTCATGGTACGCGCCTTGATTGGCGATGAAGCATTACGAACTGGCTTAAAAGCATACTTTGCCGCTCATCAATACGGAAATGCAACCGGTGCTGACTTGTGGTCTGCCTTAGCTACTGCGTCTGGGATTGATGTCGGGGCAGTTATGCATTCATGGTTGGAACAACCTGGCTACCCAGTTGTCAAAGCAGCCGTGGTAAATGGAGAATTGGTTCTTTCACAAGAACAATTTTTCATTGGTGATGGCAAAGATCAAGGACGTTTATGGCAAATTCCCTTGGCAAGTAACTATGCCTCTGCTCCCGAATTAATGAAAGAAGCCACTCTTTCATTGGGAGATTATGCGACGCTTCGGGCCGAAGCTGGCGAAGCTTTCAGGTTAAATGTTGGCAATAACTCCCATTTTATTGTTCAATATGATGCCACGTTATGGCAAGAAATTCTGGGAGAAGCTACGACTTTTGATGCTCTTTCTCAATTGCAGTTATTACAAGATTTACGGTTATTGGCAAATGGTCGCAAGGTATCCTTTACAGAATTGGTTGCTCTGCTACCAGAATTTGCAGATAGTCCATCAGCAATTGTCAATCAGGCATTGTATGTGATTGCGGAAGAATTTCAGTTGTTTGCCACGCCAGATTCAGACGAAGAAACTCAATTGAAAGCTTATTATCGCTTAGTAAGCACAGCGAACTACACTCGATTAGGCATGACACCAAAAGCCACTGATGCCAACGATGACCAATTAACACGGCCAGTCGTTGCCAAAGCAGCACTTTTTGGTGAAAACGCAGCTGCCATAGCAGATGCCCATAACTTATTTACAGCTTATCAAGAGAAATTAAGCCAACTGCCAGCCGCGATTCGCGCATCTGTCTTGGCGAATGAAGTGAAACAATATGGGACCGAAGCCTTATTTGAAAAATTATTACATGCTTATCGTCAATCGTCTGATGCAAGCTTCAAACAAAGTTTACAATTGGCGATTACTCAAGCAAACGAATCCGTGATTCTTGATGCAGTCGTAGCAAAATTCCAAGATGCCGACACGATTAAACCACAAGATTTGCGGGGCTGGTTCTATAGCACATTGGCCAATCCGCTTGGCGAACAACTGGCTTGGGACTGGATTCGGAACAACTGGCAATGGTTGCTTGATACGGTTGGAGGGGATATGTCCTTTACGAGCTACATTCAAATGATTGCACGTGTTTTCCGAACACCAGAACGTTTAGCTGAATACAAAGAGTTCTTTGAACCAAAATTGCACACGCCTGGTCTGACTCGTGAAATTACCATGGGGATTAACGTCATTGAAAGTCGGGTTGCATTAATTGCAGCTGAACAAACGGCCACCAATGCTGCCATTGCAACCGCAGTAAAGCGCGCATAGAATTCAATTAATCAAAAAAATAAATCGAACAATCACGATTGTGTAGGAACCCACCGTTGATTGTTCGATTTTTTTGATAAATAATTTTGGTGTGCGCTTTAATCATGGAGTACTAGCAGTGACCTACTCTCAATCTTGAGAGGTTTTATTTTCTCTTTATCCGCTTAATTGAGCGTCCGCTTTTGTAAAAACGTACCATCCCTCAAACGTTCCTTTTTGATTGACCAATTGTGGTTGGTATAGCTACGCACCTTTTTCTCGTTGTCAGTGGTGCGAATTACTTTGATCCAATTCGCACATCAATGCTTGAATTGCTGGAAATTCCAACGGATAATAACTCTTTCCATCAAAAGTTGCTTCTTCCTTTTGTGGATAGGTGATACGGATCATCCAGTTTTGTTTTTGGCTCTCTCGTTCATGACTATAATGAAGCAACCAATCATGAAATGGGAACTGTGTTAATTGATATTGCACCCGCGTCAATTCATGACTTGCTAGTGTTCGTTCATATGATACGTCCAGGACCTGGTCCGCTTTCCCGTTTAAACGAGAAAAGCGTTTTTCATTTAGATCAACAATGAAGCACTGCTTGAAGCCATCATCTTGAGAAATCCCCAATTCTAATCTCCACGGAGAATCTGGTTTTGACCAACCATCCAATTCCCGTAATCTTCGCAAACACCGCAAAGCATTCCCGCCTTGGATAAATTGATACCATCGATCTTGAGAAATTTCTCTCTGTTTTTGTTGATAATAAAGGTACAAAATGACCTGCTCTTCTGACATTGCTTCAATCTTCTGTTGTAGTAACTGGCAATGTGCCTCCACATCAAAAATTCGTTTGACTGCCGAATAGTAGGTTTGTGTGTCAAATTCTGCATGTGCTTCACACCATGCATTGATGGCATCTGCCAATTCATCAAAAAGAAACACACCCGTCAACATCTTCTTCATTACTACAGACATGGGCTCCAAATAACGATACGTCACCCCATTTTTTTCATCTAGATACGGCGTTAACTTTGAAATATAAAGTGTCAAGTCGCGAAACTTTTCCTTACTCATCCTCTATGCCTCCCAAGATTGATTACAAGCCAACTGTTAAACTTTTCAATTGTTCTTCAACAAGATACGCAGTCTCCTCAATCGATTTATCCGTTACATCGATTATGTTGGCTTGATATGTTTTGAAAACGCTCTGTGCATATGCCAGTTCCCGTCGTATTTTTTCAAGGTCGGTATAGCTGGTTGTTTGTCCCAAACCTAGTGACTCTAGGCGATTACTGCGGATCTTTACTAATTTTTCTGGTCGGCAAATCAATCCAACGATTCGTTTTGGATCCACTTTTTCTAGGACTTGTGGTAAAGGTACTTCCGGAATTAAAGGTAAGTTAGCAATCTTATGACCGCGATTAGCCAAATACATGCTTAATGGTGTTTTGGACGTACGTGAGACGCCTAAAATTACCATATCGGCAGTCAAAAACCCCTGCGGATTCTTGCCATCATCGTATTTTACAGCAAATTCAATGGCACTAATCCGATGGAAATATTCTGTATCTAATTTATGAACGATGCCCGGTTTTTCAATTGGTTGTGCACTTGTTTTGGCTTCAATCATCGAAAAAAACGGTTGCATTAAGTCGTAATAAGCCAAGTTTGCTTGAACACTAAAGTTTTGCGCCGCTTGCGCCAATTTGCGATTAACTAGCGTACTGATGACGATTGCATTGTCTTTTTCGGCATCCTTTAAAATATCCATTAGTTCTTGCTCATCCGTTACAAATGGAAAACGATAGGTATTATCAAAGCTTACTTCGGGGTACTGAACCATAACGGCTCCAATTAGTTTTTGGGATGTTTCTCCAATTGAATCTGAAATCGTGTAAATGGCTACTTCTTTTTTCACTGTACTCTCTCCTATCGTTTAAGTTCTGCTTCTCTGGCACGTTGAATCAGGTAATTAAGAATGCGTGTTTTGGTTATTTTGCCAATGACTTTGGACTGGTCCTCAGTGGCTACAATGGGCAATGAATCCACTTCAAAGTCTTGCAAAATGCTGGCAACCTCCAAAAGATCCATCTCCTTGGTGGCTACTTTTAGATGAGGAGCACGCGTCATACAGATAGCAACAGGGGTTTGATCAATGTTTGTGTTCATTGAAGCCCGTAGCAAATCTTTACGTGACAATACTCCGGCTAGCGCTTGCTGCTCATCAATGACGTACAATGAGCCAACATCATACATAAATAGTGTTGTGATGGCATCGCGAATGGAAGTATCTTTCGTTACTAAAAGAGGGGGCATCATTAATGTTTCCACCTTTGTGCGAAAAACGTCAAAAAAGAAGAACGTTTCAACGGCACTGCCGACATACGTATAGCCTACTTTGGGGGTCGCTTGTAATAGGCCAATCAGTGTCAGAAAAGTTAAATCTGAACGTAATGTTGCACGTGATACCTCCATTAATTCGGATACTTTTTCTCCACTAACTGGTTGATGCTGTTTGACTATCTGAATAATTTTTTCTTGTCGATCGGTTAATTTCATGCCAACCTCCATTATGATTACTTTTTTGAATGATTATCCTCATTATACATCTAATTGCCGCGTATTCAATAAAAAAATATCATACATTTACCTATTGACAATCATTATGTCACATATTATGATGCATATATATTAATTGTGTCACATATTTAATTAGGAGGCCAACAAATATGCAATTCATTTATGATTTTGAAGAAGGACGCCGAACAGACAAGGCTTTATTAGGGGGAAAAGGGGCAAATTTAGCGGAAATGACTCATTTAGGACTTCCGGTTCCACCTGGTTTTACGATTACTACTGAGTGCTGTATGACTTATCTCAAAGAGGAAACTTTTTTTGATACTCAATTAAAGAAACAAATTTTGGAAGCGATTCAACGACTAGAAGAAAAAACCAACAAATCGTTCACTAGCCGCGAATCGTTGCTCCTTGTTTCTGTACGCAGTGGCGCCAAGTTTTCAATGCCTGGCATGATGGATACCATTCTCAATCTAGGATTAAATGATCAACGTGTACGAGGTTTCACACGAACCACTTCGCTCGCTTTTGCGTATGACTGCTACCGTCGCTTGCTACAAATGTATGGAGACGTGGTTTTCGGTATTCCCAAAGAAGAATTTTATGAGCTATTAGAAAAAAAAGAACAAGCCCTAGGGAAACCAGCCGATTCGTTTTTCTTAAATGAACAAGAAGAGTTAATCGCGTTATACAAGCAACAATTTATTGCTCATCAGCGCGTCTTTCCCCAAGATCCATTTGAACAATTATTTGAAGCAACAAAGGCTGTGTTCCGTTCGTGGAATAACCAACGAGCCAAAGTCTACCGGGAATTAAATCATATTCCATATCACTTGGGTACAGCGGTAAATATTCAGTCCATGGTCTTTGGCAATAGTGGCAATCAAAGCGGCACAGGTGTGGTTTTCACTCGTAATCCTGCGACAGGTGAACATGTATTATTTGGAGAATTCTTGTTAAATGCTCAAGGAGAAGACGTCGTTGCTGGCATTCGGACACCGGAACCGATTGCCGATTTGAAAGAAAAACTACCGACTGCCTATGCTGACTTTGTCCATTACGCCCAAGTTTTAGAAGACCATTACAAAGACATGCAAGACATTGAGTTCACCATTGAAAATGGGCAGCTCTATATCTTGCAGACGCGGGATGGCAAACGAACAGCGAAAGCAGCCCTCACGATTGCACTCGACCTTGTAACCGAGGGAGTGATTACCAAAGAGACTGCTTTAACCCGCATCTCGCCAGAAATGATTGACCAACTAATTCACCCAATTTTTGATGAACAGGCTATCAAAGAAGCGCGACTCATTGCCACTGGTCTACCCGCTAGTCCCGGCGCAGCGACAGGTGTAGTGGTATTCACAGCGGACGCTGCGAAAGAATTCCACAATACAGGAAAAAAAGTCATTTTGGTTCGGCAAGAAACTTCTCCCGAAGACATCGAGGGTATGGTTGTCAGTGAAGCAATCGTTACCAGTCGTGGTGGCATGACTTCTCACGCTGCTGTTGTCGCTCGTGGTATGGGGACTTGTTGTATCACTGGTTGTGAAGCGTTAACAGTTGATGAACAAAACAAGCAAGTCAAATGTGGCGAACTGGTTCTTACTGAAGGAGACATCTTATCCGTTGATGGAACATCTGGCAACTTATTCTTAAATGAAATTCCCACCGTCATTGCTGAAAACAATGATGATTTGCAACGTTTATTAGCTTGGGCAGACGAAGTGGCTGAACTGCGTGTACGTGCCAATGCGGAAACTGTCTTAGATTTGACAACTGCGATGGATTTTGGAGCAACAGGAATCGGTCTAGCTCGTACGGAGCATATGTTCTTTGGAGCGGAACGAGTGCTTGAAATGCGTCGCTTAATCTTAGCCGACAGTGATCAAGAAGCCCAAGATGCATTGGATCGTTTGGTCACCTTCCAGCAAGAAGATTTCTACCAAATGTATCAAACTGTGCAAGATAAGCCGATGGTCATCCGTTTACTTGATCCACCGATGCATGAATTTTTGCCTCATGAACCAAATGAAATTCGCCAATTAGCTCGAAAATTAGGCAAGTCGCCACTCGTCGTCGAAGAACAGATTCGCCGCTTGCAAGAAACCAATCCGATGCTTGGTCATCGCGGCTGTCGCCTAGGAATTACCACACCAGCCATTTATCAAATGCAAGTTTGCGCCATTTTTACGAGTATTTTCCGCCTTCTTGATGAAGGACAAACAATTGTCCCAGAAATTATGATTCCTTTAATTGCTGAAGAGGAAGAATTGTTGCATGTGAAGCAATTCTTAATTGAAACCATTGATGCTCTATTCGAAGAAGCCGGTATTGAACCCATCTCGTATGAAATTGGCACCATGATTGAATTGCCTCGTGCCTGTTTAATTGCGGATGATTTGGCACAAGAAGCAGACTTCTTTAGCTTTGGAACCAACGATTTGACGCAAATGACATACGGCTTTTCCCGTGATGACATTGGCAAATTTATCAACAGTTACACTGAAAAAAAGATTATGAAGAGCGATCCATTCCAACACTTAGATCAAAAAGGTGTCGGTGCACTCATTCGGATTGCCGTAGAAAAAGCTCGTCAGACAAAACCAGGTATGTTGATTGGTGTCTGTGGGGAAGTCGGTGGGGATCCAGAATCGATTGCCTTTTTCGCTGAAATTGGTGTTGATTATGTCTCTTGCTCGCCGTTCCGGATACCCGCTGCTCGTTTAGCCGTTGCACAAGCAGCCTTAGCAAACAAAAAAGTCCCCATTCCTGTGACGCAATAAAATAGAAAAAAACCGTCAAGCTCTGGAAAATGTACCAATCCCAAAAGTTAGACCGAAAAATCTAACTTTTGGGGCTAGTACCGAAAATCCACAGTTGCCGGTTTTTTATTATCGTTTTGGTGCACGGTAGCCTGCTTGCTCGGCTTCGCGAATTGTTTTAAAGTACGCTTCAGGATTCGTGGTTTGTTCATAGTATTTTGATCCTGGAACATGATATATTTTATTTTTAGACCCTTTGATTAAGCCTTGACCAGTAGTAGGATTGACGTATTCCTTGTCTTCATTGGCGACTGTGTTCGTTTGCGTTGCCGCTTGTGCTTGTTGAGCTTGCACTGCCTTCTCATTGGCTGTTCGTTCTTCATCGGAGAGAAATTCGTTACTAACGACACTGGACCCATCTGCATAATTTAACGTCACCCCTTGTTGCACATTAAAGATATACACATGAAACGTAATCGCATCACTAGAGATGGATTGGGCTTCCATTTCTACCCCTCGCGCGAGTAATTCATTCTCACGGAAAATTGGCGTCACACGATAGCGTACATAATTTTGAGGATTTTGCTCCAGATACGTTTTCACATCCATTTCAAAGCGCAACATTTCTGGTGAATTCAGCTGCCTCGTGCCAGTAATCAAATTTTTCCAGTTGGCATTTTCACCTGACAACGCCCAACCAATTAAGTGGGAGCGATTGTACAAGTAGCCGCCTTTGATTTGTTTGTTCTTCCAGCCTGTTGGTGATACGGAGGAAATATCTCCTCGTTCACCAGTTGGCATTAAACTCTTATTAAGCATGGCTTCCGCCAACGTGGCCCGATTCAAGGCATCCAAATCACCATAAGATTCCCATGCTCCTTTTTTTAAAGACAAGTCCTCTGTTGTAAAAAAAGGTACGTTATGATTGATTTCAATCGTTTGTGTCCCTTCATATTCTTTTGCCGCCAGCTCTTTAATTGTTTCTTGACGGGCTTGTATGATTTGGGCTTGCAATTTTTGGGCTTCTTCTGCTTTTTTTGCATCAGCTGCCTGTTTTTTAGCTTCTTCTGCCTTTTTTGCTTCGGCTGCTTGTTTTTTAGCTTCTTCTGCCTTGGCTTGTTTTTCCGGTTGGCTTTGTAACTGTTTGTTTACGGAACTAGTCGTTGTTGATTGAGTCGTCTCTTTCGCATTGCTACTGCAACCACTTGCCACCCCTAAGATAAGGAGCATTGAAGTAAAAAGCATCCCTAACTGCCATCGCTGATACCATTTCCCTTTCATTCTAACTTCCTCCTCCAAAAAAATTCCTACATTCATTATTTCCTTGGAATTGTAGCTAGTCAATGATAACTGCGTATATATAATAATAGGTATTTATCTGAACCTCCCACGATTTAAGTCGCGGGGTTCTGAGTCCTTACGGACTTAAAACCCTTTGACCCAAATGTAGTTTCTTCTTGCCTGAGATACGGGATACCAAAGAAGTCGCCACTCAGCGATATAACTGCGATAACCTAATAATTCGGTTCATGGGTAAACAAAGTATCGGCTCTCATAGGATTTTCCTGATACCGAGTCTATCC